>NZ_AKIK01000027.1:0-2242 GCF_000309465.1 Poinsettia branch-inducing phytoplasma str. JR1 | reverse complement strand
CCTACTCTATACTTGATTTGTTGCTATTTTATTAAAAGCCATATAGTAACTTTCAATATTATTAGTAAGTCATTGAAAAGTGCGTTTTGAAACTCGCTTGTTGTTTTTCAATCTCTTCTCAATTTTGTTTAAATGCGTATTTAGTTTTGAAATTTTTATTTCATTTGATAGCATGAAGAAACCAATAAAGAACAACAAGAACAAGCTTTTAAGGAATTTGATAAATTATTCATTGAATTTATTAAAAAAACTTAAGTCAACAACCCAACCAACAATTGATTTTAAATATCAATTACCTTTATCCCCCAAAGAGGAACTTATAGGAAAAGTTCCTCTTTTTATTAAAAAATTCAAGATTAAAATAAATCATTTAAAGAAAAATTATTTATAATTTAAGATACTAAGAGATAAAAAAAGTAGGTTTATATAATGGAAAGAATACAAAAAATTTTAGCTAACTCTAATATCGTTTCTAGAAGAAAAGCTGAATTATTAATTTTAGCTAAAAGAGTGAAAGTTAATGGTAAGATAGTGACTACCTTAGGTGCTAAAGCATCTCCAAAAGATGTTATTTTAGTAGACGATAAACCTATTCAAAAAGCACCATATCTTTATTTTTTACTCCATAAACCTAGTGGTTATATCACTAGTGTTCAAGATGATAAAAAAAGACCTATTGTGCTTGATTTAATTAAAGAAGAACATCAACAAAGACTTTATCCCGTCGGCAGACTTGATTTCAAAACAGAAGGTTTATTGATTATTACTAATGACGGAGAATTAACCCAAAAATTAACTCATCCTTCTTCTTTAGTTCCTAAAGAATATCATGTCCAAATCAATCATTTTTTAACTTCTTCAGAATTAAAAAAGTTAAAAAAAGGGATTATCATTGATCATAATTATTTATCTATTCCTCAAGAAGTTCATCTTTTAAAACAAACCAAAAAACCTTTACCTTCTACTTGGTTATCGATCACAATTTTTGAAGGGAAAAACCGTCAAATTAGAAAAATGATGGAAGAAATGGGTTTTGAAGTTTTAAAACTAAAGCGTTATAGATATGATTTTCTGACCTTAGATCATTTGCCTAAAGGGAAATACCGCTCTTTAACCAGAACTGAAGTTAAACAATTATTAAGAGAAGATTGATAAAAGAAAAAAAGACCATATCATGGTTTTAACATTAAAGCTAAACCTAATTGTTGTAATTTTTGATAAAAAGCCAATTTTTTAAGGTTTTTCATCGTTGCCAAAGACGGCAATACCATTTGATAACCGTATTCTTTTAATTGTGTAAGAGTTTGCAAATAAGCTTTTTCCCGAGGTTTTACTATTTCTGTAACAGGACCATTTTTCCATAATTGAGGAAATTTATTACCACTATAAATAGTGTTTAATTCCGGTATTAAAAAAAGATACCATCCCCGTCTTTGCCTTAGTTAAATTCATATAATAATAATTTAGTATGCAGTATTAAAATGCTCTAAGAGGTTGCAATGCACTAATTTGTTGGCTTGTTGGGTATGCAAAAGGGTTTTGTGAGGCTTTTTGAAGGTCGGAAAGAAGTTGGGGGGCTTTACTTTCGTCTATATGATGGATAAATAAGCCTTTTTTTAGCTCTTGTGATACCAGGCGTTTTAGTTAAACAATGGGCGTGAGTGAAATAATTTTTAGGCATCGGGACCGCGTTGCAATTTTAAAAAATGGCATATTTCTTCGTATGTCGTTTCTAACAAGATTTCGTAATAAGTAGAATTATGACTGATTTTAAAAGGATTATAAGGTAAAGGTTTTTTTAGTTACCGGCATAGTCTTTGTCTCCTTTCTGAGTGGTCTTTTTTGCACCTTTTTTAAACGTCTTTCTTATTATAATATAACAAATCATGCCCAAATAATAAATATTTTTCAAAAAAGGTTTTAAAAATTATGTAAATGCATGTTACAATATATAATATTATAAGTAAAAAAAGGAGAAATTAAATGGTAACAGTTAATTATGAATTTGAAACTAATTTCTTAGACAATTTATTCAAAGCAAAAGATAATTTGATAAATATGTCCTATTATTTAATTCATCAAGTTCAAAAACAAGAAATAAACGATATAACTAATTTAAAACTACAAAAATTATTTTTTTATAGTTATGCTCATTAAAAGACAAAAACAATCTCCAAAAAATTTTATATTTTTAATATTTCAAATTGTGAAAAATACATTATTTTTATTTCATATTTTTTTA
>NZ_AKIK01000028.1:0-1479 GCF_000309465.1 Poinsettia branch-inducing phytoplasma str. JR1 | reverse complement strand
ATAAAATATTTTGAAAAATGTTTTTTTAATGTTAAAATTAAAGGTGATAAATATTAAAAAGTTAATTAATAATTTTTTAATCAAATAAAAAGGGGATTTTGTTTATGAAAAATAAATTACAACAACCCGAGTTTTATGAAATAGAAGTTTCTTGTGCTACTTGCAAGACAACACATAAAATAGGTACAACAGTTAAAACTATGAAAATTGAAACTTGTTCCAATTGTCATTCTTTTTATACTGATTCACAAGTTTTTGTAACTGTAGCTGGACAAGTAGATAAGTTTCACAAACGTTACGGTTATGATCAAAAAAAAGACGATAATAAACAACAAATAGAGGAATAATTTTTAACATAGAAAGGTTTTATAAAAAATGATTTTAGATCAAGAAGGATTTATTGAAGTCATTTGTGGACCAATGTTTTCCGGAAAGACGACAGAATTGATTAAACGTATTGAAACATTGAATTCATTGAAAAAAAATTTTTTAGTTTTCAAACCTTCAATTGACAATCGTTATTCTCTCAAAAGCGAATTAGTAACTCACGATTTAAAAACCGTTCCTTCTTTGTTAGTTAATAAAAGTTCAGAAATTTTAGATATTCTTAAAGAAAATGAAAACATTGAATATTTAATCATAGATGAAATTCAATTTTTTGATAAAGATATAGAAAAAATTTTAAACAATTTATCTTATAAATGTATGAAAATTATTATCGCTGGTTTAGAATTGGATTATCGTGGAGAACCATTCGGTTCCATGCCATATTTATTATCAATATCTGATAAAGTAACTAAGTTAAAATCTTTTTGTTTTATTTGTGGCAAAAAGGCAACAAGAACGCAAAGAATATTTGCTAACGAAAAAGAAAATGATGAAGAACAACCTGTTATTTTAATAGGCGGTAATAATTATCATGAATCTTGTTGTCGTAAATGTCATAATTTTTAAAAAAAACTTTATTTTAAAAATTAATGTAAGGAATTTAATGTATAATTGAATATAGAAGAAAAGCATTTTTTCTTTATGAAAGAAGCTTTTAAAGAAGCTAAAAAAGCTTTTTTAAAAGATGAAGTTCCTGTTGGCGCTGTTGCTGTTATGAATGATAAAATAATATTAAGAGCTCACAATAATATAGAAAAAAGTCAATTATTTTATGGTCATGCTGAATTTTTACTTTTAATGAAATTAAATAAAAAATTAAAAACTTATCGAATGGATAAAGTAACTATTTATATTACTTTGGAACCTTGTCTTATGTGCGCTGGTGCTTTAATTCAATCTCGGATTCAAACAATATATTATAGTAATTTCAATCCAAAATCATATTTTTTTAAAAAATTATTTTTTCTTTTGGAAGAAAAAAAACATAAACAAAATAATTTTATTAAATTAGAATTATTGGAAAAAGAAAATGAACATATTTTAAAAAAATTTTTTTACAATTTAAGAAAGAAATAATTTTTATATTTTATT
>NZ_AKIK01000029.1:0-1285 GCF_000309465.1 Poinsettia branch-inducing phytoplasma str. JR1 | reverse complement strand
ATTTTATATATTACTAATTTCAAAAGATAGTTTGAAAATATTTTTTAAATATTTTATGCCCTCAATATATATATAGTTAGATTAAAAAAAGAGAAAAAATCGTCAACAAAATTACTACTCCTTAAATTCAAAAGCTGCAAATTTTGACATAGGTTTAAAAATATAATGGTTTTAAAAATTGGTAAAAGTTTTTTCTCTACAAGTTGTTATTTTTTATAATTTTTATTTGAATTTTTTTGAAAGGGTCAAATTTGGATTTTAATATTTAATTGTTTTTGTGATTTTGCATTATCTTAGAATTTTAGTTTTCTTTTATTTTCGTTAGATATTAATTTTGTTATTTTATTTAAACTAATTTGTGTTCTTTTTTATTAAAATATTGAATATCTTCATTTAATTGTTTCATAGCATCTTCTATAATATCAATTTTTTGTTTTCATTAATTGATTGTTATTGGCAATTAATATTCCTATAAAAGTAATTAAAAAAAGATAAATTATTTGAAAATGATTTTTTAATTTCAACATTACTTAATATTTCCTTTGATTTTTATAAAATGTTCTGATCTGTTAAAAAAGAATGAGGCGAAAAAAGAATTTTTTTAACGGATCAGAACACATAATATATCGCAATTTTATTAATAACAGGATGGAAAATTTTAGGATTGAAAATGTTAAATTATTTCATCTGTATTTGAATCAAAAATTCTACTTTTATGAATTGAATTTTGTGATAATAAAATATCATGATAAAAAATCAAAAAAGTTTGTATTAATTCTTTTTCTATTATTTGTAGAACGTCTTCATTTTTAATCAAAGAACGATGGTCTAAACTTCGTTCTAAAAAATTGTTTAGTTGAAATTTAAATAATTGTAAAAATTTCTTTCTTTTTTTTAATTTAATTGTTGTAAGAATATCTCTACAAGTATCAATATTTTTAGTTAAATGTTCTATATCAGGATTTATTTGCTCTTTTATAAAAAAGCTATGATTTTTTTCAAAAAATTTTTTTTAAAATCTCTTAATTCTTTAGATTTTAATGAATATTTGTCATTCAATTCTTTATATTTAAATACCAAAAAAATTATAGCCATAATCAAAATCAAAAATAAAATAAAAATTTTTATTGAATCCATTTTTATATAAAACTCCTTTTTTAATTATATTAAAGTGTTTCTAAGAATGCTAAAAAAAATTGGAACAACCAATAGAAAATCTCAATTTATTCTAAAAAATTTACTTTTTACAAATTGAAATTATTTATTAATTAATTTTATATTAACA
>NZ_AKIK01000030.1:0-1577 GCF_000309465.1 Poinsettia branch-inducing phytoplasma str. JR1 | reverse complement strand
AATCAGTTGGTTCTTTTTGAGTATTAAGTCTGTGTTGGAGGGATTTAATCCCTTTAGCTTGTTGTAAATAATAAAGAGGTTTAACATTACGATGACTATTTAAATATTGTGGATCTATTTGGTTATAAAAAGCTTCTCCATAAGTTTCGACTCCTAAAGTTTCGATTTCCTTTTTTAAAGCTACAATATCTAATAAAGGGGTTTTATGATACTTTTCTTTTAAGGCTGCGATTTTTTGTTCATTTAAAGCGATTTGTTTAGCGTAATATCCTAAACCCTCTAAGCCATAAAAAGTATAAAAGGCTTCTATCATGGGTGTGCCTTCTTCCTTAACTCCTGGCATCATCTATTTTCCTTGGTTATTTAAATATGGTTGGTTTTCTTTAGTAATGGGATAACTTTGTCCTTTGATATCTATTATTTGCAAATTTGCACCACTACTAATATATTCAGTTCTGTCTGCGGTTTTAAACCATTCTCTTTTAACCTCAACAGTTGGAGTAGGAATAGGTTTAGGGCTGACAGGAGTTTTTTTTGGAATGAAGACAATAACTATAATGAATAATAATAAAAACCCTAAAGCATTAAACATAACAATAAATAATAAACGTTTTTTTGACATAATATTTTTTTAGAACTCCTTTTGTTAATGATTTATTATTAATAATAACATAATAACCATAAAATAAATAAACTATTTTTGATATGGTTAATAATTATGAAGGCCACCAACCTTTAGTATCTTCAGACAACCAACCTTTAATATCTTTCCAGGTTGTGTTCCAATCATGAGTCACAGCTTTGCCTACTACTGCGCCTATGGCTCCGACAACTACAGTACCAACACCAGGTGCAACCATACTACCAATACCAGCTCCTAAACCTACAGCAGTTCCGCCTTTAGACACATTCCTTACTCTTTTTTTCCATTGATTTTCTTTATTTTTGAATTGTTGGTTTAAAGTGTTTATTTCTTGGTTTAATGTTTGATATTTGTCAACTTGCTTATCTAACTTTTCTTGTGTCTTTTGATGAGCAGTTTGTTCATCAGCTAATTCTTGTTTATATTTTGCAACCTTAATTCTTAAACCAGCGATTATATCTCTGAGTTGTTGGTTTTCTTCCCCTAAAGTAGTATTTTTATCTTCTAAATCTTTAATAGTTTTATCTAAGGTTTGAATATGGGCTTCTAAATTTTTAATTTTTTGCCCTTGTTGGACATAAAGATCCATTTGTTCTTTAATGATTACATTTAAACGGTTTATTTCCGTTGCTTGTGCTTTAATAGTTTTCTGTAATTCCGCTATTTCTTCATCTTTTTGTTTAATAATATTTTGTAATGCTTTTTCGTGTTCTTCTAATTGTTGGACTCTTTCTTTAGTCATTTTTAATGCTTCTTGTTTAATAGTTAATTGATTTTGAAGAGTTTGGTCAATATTACCATTTTTTTCTAAATCATCTTTAATTTGATTAATTTCTTTGATTAAGGCTTCATTTTCTTTATTTTTATCAGACAATTCTTCTTTTACTTTATTTAAATCATGATTATATTTTTCTCTTAAATTATTGTTTTCTTG
>NZ_AKIK01000031.1:0-1372 GCF_000309465.1 Poinsettia branch-inducing phytoplasma str. JR1 | reverse complement strand
CACCTACTCTATACTTGAAGGAACAATCAAAGCTTTAGAGAATGCTTCAGGCAAATATCTCCAAGAAAACGCCGAACTCCGCCACGAAATCGAAACCCTAAAAGAAAAACTAAAAACCGAACAAAAAAACCATCAACAAACTAAAACTGTTTTAAAAGAAAAAAATATCCTATTAACCGCCAAAACCACTGAATACACAAAACTTGAAAAAATCATAGACAAACAAAACACCTGGCAAGGATCTTTCCAACCTATACGTACAAATATTAATAATAAAATTATAAAACCAGTAACTTCTTGGTTCCGTAAATGGTTTTAAGGTTAATTAAAAAGCTAAATATGTTAGAATACGTGTATATTAAAAATTATTCCAAAGGAATTAATAATTATGATCAAAATTAAAAAAATAATCAAATGGTTTTTATTAATAATTATTTTTCTTGTGGTAGCTCTTATTGGTTTTATTATCTTAACTGAAACAGGAGTCATAAAAATCCCTAAAGATCCAATTCCTACCTTTCAAGAAACTAAATTTGAAAACATTGAAGAATGGTACGACGATAATCAAAAATGTACAATGATTAAAGCCAAATACACCTTTGACGGCCTTAATGGGGTTGGATATTATGAACAACAAAAACTGAAAGCAGAACAATTATTTCGCGAACGCGAATCATTAGAAACAGAGGCTGAAGAAAAAAACTTACAAAGTTATTTAAATGATAAAGCTATAGATATGAATCGTTCACCTAATAATCCTGAATTAGATAATTTATCACAAAAAATCATGAAAAATCGCAATGAACTAATTAAAATAAATCAAAGCTTAATATTGGACCGCCTAGAATCCCAAACCGAACCTACCAACCTGGCTTGTTACATCAAAGATCGTCACCCTTTCGACCGTTGGAACAAAAGAGGGGCAACTTCAGAAAATTTTGGTTTTATAGACGGTTTCGAATACGCACACTTTGACAAAAAAGACGACAGCCAATTATTTCTTTACATCAACTTCGAAAAACAACAACACGAAGGCCCAGGTAATAACAAATTAATCCTGAAATACAAAGGCCCAAAACATTTCTTACAAGAAGACAAAGACTACTACCTTGGTGATGCTTTCATTCATAATGATAATTTCGAACTAACTGACTTCCACCTCCACTTTAACCCTATCCGCAAAACTTTATCCATCTTTAAAGATAAACATAACTATAATAAAGTCAAAGAAGCTGAAATAAAAAATCGGCAAAAAGACGACTGGTAATAAAATAAAATTAAAGGAGTTTTAATTCGTGTTTAAAGTAAAAAAACAATTTAATAGAACAGTTTATATCTATTTAATAATTTTTATAGGATTATTATTTATAAA
>NZ_AKIK01000032.1:0-1574 GCF_000309465.1 Poinsettia branch-inducing phytoplasma str. JR1 | reverse complement strand
TCAATTTCAAAAACAGAAGTATTTTATAATGCATTTGAATATGCCCTAATTGAAGCCATTACCTCAAATGAAGAAGTAATTTTATCTTCTAAAATCGGTAAATTCATCTTAAAATCAAGAAAAGCCTACATCGGTAGAAACCCACAAACAAGGGAACCAATCGAAATCCCTTCTAAAACAGTAGTAACTTTCAAACTTTCAAAAACCATTAAAAATAAAGTAAAAGATTTAACATTAGAATAAAAAAAATATCAAATCAAAGGAGAAATTAAATATGAATAAAAAAATTACGAAAAAAACTAATCAAAAAAACCAACAAACAACTAAAAACAAAGAAGAACTAAAACAAACAAAACCAATTGAAGAAGAAACAATTTATATCCCCAAAAAGAATAAATCCCATCGGTTAAAAAAAATCGCTTACATAACGATCATTTTACATTTTATTTTACAAGTCATTATTATTTACTACGATAATCAAATTCCCTGGTTAACAACGGGAATCGATAACTTTATTAATTTAATCAAATCTATTATCCCAGGAGGAACTAAATAATATGAATAAAAACATCAAAAACAAAAATAAAATATTAACTATTATTACAATTATTATCGCTATCTTTTTCACTACTGTATCCATTTTCGCTTTAACTAATTACTTTATTAAACAAAGAAAAGAAAAAATTCAACTAATGAATGATGTTCCTTTTTTCACAGTCGAAAGAGTAGGCGGCAATAATGAAGATAAAACCCTTTTACCAATTCCCATTCCAAACTTAAACGAACAAAAATATAATCACTTAATTACGATCGAACACGAAGCGACACTAAACTCCAACGGAATGGATATTAATGTTCCTTTATATTTGAAAATATCAACTAAATATGACACACTTCAAACTTTTACCAATCCTGAAGAATATTTAAATGTTGGTTTAAAAGTGAATAACAAGGATTACGATGACACTAAACGTCCACAAATGATCTTAAACGAAAACGGTTTAAGAAAACTTAACATCCAAATCAGCATCGAACAAAAAGAAATCATTACTAATAAAAACCCTCAATTAGAATTAATTGTAGATTACGAATTAGTCGATTCCCAAGGAAAAGCTTATGGCAGCGGCAGTCAAACAATCGAAAATAAAATCTCTAATTTATCATAATAAAACATCCAAAAGACCAATCATTAATTGGTCTTTTTTTTGTTAGAAAGGAACTAAGATGACTATCAAAAAGACAGCAAATAAAAATTCAACTAATTTAATCATAATCATAATAATATCAATTATTTTATGTTTAGGAAGTTATGTTTGGATTCATCATCAAACTTTAATAGAAGCTGAAAAAAATCTCATAACCCAACATAAACAATTAGAAACCCAAAATAAAAATCTCCAAGAAATAAAAGACAAACTGCAACAAAATAAAGATATAATCCAAAACCAAATGACCAATACAAATAAAGAAACCCAAGAAGCAATAAACGCTAATTTACAAGAATTAAATAGTCAAGAAGAACCATTATTTACTCCTTCTAACAACCAAAAATTTCCTAATTTTAATCAATTAAT
>NZ_AKIK01000033.1:0-1025 GCF_000309465.1 Poinsettia branch-inducing phytoplasma str. JR1 | reverse complement strand
CGATGGCGATTTCGTATTTTAGGAGATCTTCTAAGGTGTATTCGTAATCTTCATCATCGGGGTATTGGATATTAAAAGGATTAGGGCGATGTTTAAAATAAACCCCTAAGAGATCTGAAGGAGGGTTTTTGAATTTGTTGAAGAAAAATTTACGTCCATAAGGGTTGTATGACGGTTCTTCGAGATTATAGGTAGAAGTTTGGATATCGAAATATTTTAAGATGTTAGGAATATCTTCTTTATCTAGAACGTTGATGTCATATCTTTTCATTTTTTTTTGAGTGTTTAACCATTCTTTTTGAAGGGTTTGATAGTCTACTAGTTTAATAGTTGATTTGGTTTGTTTATGGAAATAGTTATGAGCATAGATGGGATTATGGAATAAAAAAATAGGGATTAATAAAGAAATGATTAAGAAAACTTTTTTAAGGATTTGGTTTTATTCATGGTTTGTTTGCCTCCTTTGGTTTTGTTTGGGTAAAAGAAAAAGACCCTAGGGAGGGTCTTTTTTGTGAATATTATTTAATTTTATTTTAGCGTTTGGGTGTTATCGATTTAGTGGGTTATTTGGTTGATTAGGGTTGATGGGTTGTTGCCCGATAATTCTTAATCTATCATAAAGATTGTTTAGCTCTAAATATATCGCTCGGTTTCTGATATTTAATTCTAAGTTTGCAAAAGAACTTATTGGATTTAAACTCATTTGGTTGGATAATTGTTTTTTTTCTAAAGCTAATTCCAAAATTCTATTATTAATTTCTCTTATTTCATTTCTTATTTCATTATTGTTATTATCGTTATTCATCGCCATTAATTGTTGATTATTTATTATAAATAACAATCCTACAAAGATTATTAAATAAAGATAAATTATTTTACATTGAGTTGTTGATTTTAACATTAATTAAATCTCCTTTTATTTTATTCCTCAGTTGAGATGATTTCATAGAGGGGATCGAAAGAGGATTGTTTTTTATTTTAAATATTTGTTTAATGATTCAATAGCTTCTCTTTTGAAACTTTAG
>NZ_AKIK01000034.1:0-569 GCF_000309465.1 Poinsettia branch-inducing phytoplasma str. JR1 | reverse complement strand
GCTTATCATCTACTCTTTCAAGTTTAGATAGATGTATAAATGTAGCAAATAAAGACAATAAAGAAAAGAGTTCAAAACCAGATGAAACAAATAAACAAAATTCGCCATATTCTGAACCAAATGAAGCAAATAAAGAAAATAAACAAAATTCTAAACCAACTGAAACAGTAAAAGAACCTGTAAAAGATGCTGAAATTGAAAAGATTAAAGAATCTGTAAAACCAACAGAAACATCAACTGGTAAGTCGACAGAAAAAGATTTTGAACAAGCAACTGATAAGCCAACACAACAAATTGGCGAGTTATTAAAAGAAACTAACTATAACTCAAAAGGCAAAGAATTTAAATTTAATGTTGATGGCTATAGTGAAGGTTATGCTTAATACAACTCTTAAACCGAAACAACAATAAAATATACTCAGTACAATGAAGAACGATTCTCCACCAGGTGAATAAAATAAAGGAAATAAAAAAATGACTGTAAGAAAAAAAGGCACTCATGCTCAACCAATAAATGCTAGATATACAACTAGAGAATTAAAAAATGCTCGAAAGAGTAGATGATAAGC
>NZ_AKIK01000035.1:0-1407 GCF_000309465.1 Poinsettia branch-inducing phytoplasma str. JR1 | reverse complement strand
TAATAGTAGGAATTGGTATTATCTTTAAAAAAATTAATTACTACTATTATATAATATTTATTTAATTAAATTTAAAGAAAATTTATATTTGGTAATAATTTTTATGCTTGATTTTTTTGATTATTATCATTAGTTGTATAATATTTGCGATATTGTCTTTGTTTAACTCTTTCTTGAACTTTGGCGTAGTTGGGAGATTTTTGTTTTAATTCTTCTTTTCTTGCATCTATTTCTACGTTTTTATTTTCTAATTGTTCTTCTAGTTTATTATGCTTTTTTGCTAATTTGTTAGCGTTTGAAACTTCGTTTCGTTTTTCATCTAATTCGTTAACGATTTTTTCGAATTCGTTGATTCGTGAAAAGCGTTTTATTTTTATAGATTCTTTTAAATCATATGATTCAGCTATTTGATTAGTTATTTTGTTTTGGTTTTTTTGTTTTTTATATTCTACAAGTTTCTTTTCAGCGTCTTTGTAGTCGGCTTTGGCTTCATCTAAATCTTTTTCTATTCTTTTAGTAATTGTTTCATATGTTTGTTGGTCCATCATTTTAGGAGTTCCATCTTCTTTTTGCATTAATTGTTGCGCTAAGTGGACTGCACGATGAACTTCGTGAACGATTAATCCGCCTTTTGCGATAGTTCCAGCAGCTTTTTTAGTTAATCCGCCGCCTACTGCTCTTAATATACCGCGACCACCAAAAGCATCCATATATAATTCGGCGCCTTGGAAAATAGCGTCACGAACGTTACCAAAACTAAATTCATGTTTTTTATCCCAAGCAGTTAAATTTTGTCTTGCGACATTGGCTGCTTCTCTCATTATTTATAATCCTTTTTTTCTTACTTCGATAGCTGCTTTTTTTTCGTTTATTTCATTGATGTTATTTTGGATTTCGCCACGAATGGATTCTTGGGTTTTTATTTTGTTAAAGATAGATTGTTCGTCTTGGGTTAGTTTATTATAATCTTTTTCTAAATCTTTTTTATAATTTTGGGCGCGTGATAACATTTCTTCGTACATTGTTTGTTTGGATTTTAATTTGGCGATTTGGATTTTGATATTATCTATTTGTCCGAGTAACTCAATTTCTTCATCTTGTAATTTTGAGATTTCTTCTTGTAAGCGTTTTTTATCGTCGGGGTTAGTTGTTGTTTTTAGTTCTTCTTGTTTAGTTTTAATATCTTTTTCTTTGTTAGTTTTTTCTGCTTCTTTTTGTTGAAGTTGACCTTTTAAGATAGTGATATTACCTGATGTATTTTTGATTTGTGCTTTGATTTCTTTAATTTTATTTTCGTTTTTATTTAAAGCTTCTTTAATTTTAGCTTTTTGTTCTTGGGTTAATTCTTGGGCTTTGTAAAGTTCTTTTAATTTAGTTTCTACTTGAGCTAATTCTTGTTCCCAATTA
>NZ_AKIK01000036.1:0-883 GCF_000309465.1 Poinsettia branch-inducing phytoplasma str. JR1 | reverse complement strand
TTGGAAGGTTCGGGTTGGGATTCGCGACGATTTTCAACCAGTTTTAATTCTTTTCTTAAACTTTCTTCTCTAGTTTGAAGGTATTTAAGTTTACTTTTAATATCAATGATTTCTTGGGTTTTATCTTTAATCGTTTGTTCGTATTTTTCAGGAGTTTGTTTTAAGGTAGTTAATTCCTGTTCCAATTGGGGGATTTTGTTTTCTTGGTGGATTTTAGTTAATCGCTGATTAATATTATTTAATTCTGATTTTGTTTGGTTATATTTTTGTTGATAATAATTAATTCCGTTTAAACCATCGAAGGTATAGCGACATTCTATCTTAGTTTCGTCTTTAGGTTTGTCTAAATATTGATTAATTCCTTGACTCCATTGGGCGTATTGATTTTCACAAGCTGCTCGGCGTTGTTTGGTTTGGTGATTATCAGGGTTAATTTTTAATTTTAGTTTTAAGGCTTCTTCTAAATCGGAAGGTAACATAACTGCGTGAGTTTCTGGGTTTTTTGTTTGCCATTTAGCGGTTTTTTTGTAGGCTTCTTCGATGATGGTGATTAAATCACGGTTAGAGAGGTTTTTGCCTTGACATAATTGGGTAATATCTTTTAAAGCTAAGAAAGTATGGTAACTAATTTGATAAGGGATAATATTATGTTTGAAATAGCCTTCAAATTTCTCTATCTTTTAAATTGCCCACATAGATTTCTTTACTAAAACGACTGCGTAAAGCAGAATCGATTTTATCAAGGTTATTAGTGGCGCCCATTAAGACAATCTTTTTATCAGAACGTTGAAATCCATCAAGTTTATCTAATAAAGTGTTTACAATATTGGCGCTGACTGAGGAAGTATTTTTATCACTACGGTTAGGCTGGACTGTTTCTTTT
>NZ_AKIK01000037.1:0-344 GCF_000309465.1 Poinsettia branch-inducing phytoplasma str. JR1 | reverse complement strand
GTTTTAAGGGGGTTATTTTTGGCTTTTAAGAGGAGTTAAATATGAAAGTAATAGTTTTTATAACTATTACTAAAAAAAAATTATCATTAATTAAGGTTATTTTCATTTGCTTAATTTCTTATAAGATTTGAGGATCGACGAAAAGGGTTTGATTTTTAGGACGGTAATTGGCTTCTTAGTAAGTATTTTTCTTTTTAGATTGGTTATAATAGTCGGTTTGATTAAATCTTGTTTTAAAGTTTGTAAAAAGAGTTTAATTTGTTCTAAATCAGTAGGGGGTGGTTTTGGCATTCCAACAACATTTAACTTTATTTAACTTTAATTATAATAATATTTATTTACTA
>NZ_AKIK01000038.1:0-10050 GCF_000309465.1 Poinsettia branch-inducing phytoplasma str. JR1 | reverse complement strand
AAAAAAAAAAAATAAATGTCCTCACGGCCGATCTCCCCTATAATGGCACCAATTGAAAATAACTAACCTTTCCAAAAAAAATAGTTTTTTTTGGAAAGGTTAGTTATTAATTAATTCAATAATAATATAAAAAAATTAATTGTCAACCTTTTTTAAAATATTGACTAAAAATATGTTCTAATGATATTAGAGAAAATATTTTTTCCTTTTGTGCAACCATATAGATATTTCATTTTTATAAATTTTTTATCATTTAAGAAAAAGAGTAAATCGATAAAATTTTTAAAATAATAAAAATGAGGTTTAACGTCTGTTTAAAAATATCCTTTTAAGATTTTTTTTGGTATCAAATATTAACGAAAAATAAATTTATGATTAAAAAAAATAAATAAGTTTTTAAAAAAAAGATCGTTTAAAATTGAAAATTTGGTTATTATTTTGGGTGGAAAATGCTAAACATCCCAGTGTTTAAGAGGAGTTTTTTTATTTTTATAATAAAACTGATTCCTAAGTATTTGATTTAAAACTCTTCCCAAATCGTCTTCTTCAAAAACTTAGAAAAACCTCTTTTCTCACTTTAAAAGTTTTAGGAGAAAAATAATTTAAATATTTTATACTTCTTTTGTGGTTTTAATAATAAATATATTGAGTAATCAGTTTTTTAGTGTTTGTGTTTTCTAAATCTCTTAAATAAAGTTGTTCGCCTTTAAAATTAGACCAAAAAGACTTTATGCAACCGTTTTGAGCAGAAAAACCTGCATCAGAGAAACTTTGGAGATAACTTTCTTGTTTTAATAAATTTTGAAAAACTTTCTCGGTATATTGAGATCCTTGGTTGGAATGGAAAATACAAGGTTTTTGAAGAGGTTTCAATGGGTTTAAAGTATCGACCACTTTAGTTCCATATTTTAAAAAAAACGGTATTCTCTGATGGTGTTGCCTTTTTTATCAGAATATTCTAAATAAGGGGTAAGGTTGATTTTGTTTTTTAAAATAGAATCTTTTTGCTTATCATCTTGGAAGATGTTATTGTTGTTTATCGGTTGGGAAGTGTTTTCTGGAACAGAAATGAGGATAGGAGTTGTCTTCTGAAAGTTTTTAAACCACTTATAAACGCTAAAAAAAGAAAAAACATATAAAAAATGATCACTATTACGATAATAGCAGTTATTTTGATGTTTTTAGGCTTTTTTATATTAACTCATAAGTTGTTTTTTTTCATAATTTTTTTTCACTTTCTATCCGATATAATTCCATTATGCGTTTTTTTGGCAAGATAAAAGGTTTTGTTACTAAAAGCCTAAAAAGAAAAGCTTAAAATAAGAAGAAATACCTTCGGTTTAACTTTTCAATCTTATTTAGATAAAAACCACTCAATAAACCTTTTATAGGGTAAAAATTGTTATAAAACAAAAGATAATAAAGTAATTTTTCTTTTTTCTATAAGTCAAATGTTAATATATAATATTAACGGATAGTTAAATTTTAAATATTTGTAAAAATTATTATAATTTTATAAACTTTCCAACCTAAACATAAATTAAAAATTAAACTTAAAAACTTAAAATTAAACTTTAAAAACATTAAAAAAATAAATTATTCCAAAAAAGAGGAGTTTTAACAAAAAAATTGACAAACAAATTCAATTCTAAAAAATTAATCATTGGGTCACTTTCGATAATGGCCATTTTAATGGTTGTTTTTTCAGTCATTTATATCAGCGCTTTCGCTGCAGAAGAAAATATATTAGAACCAGAAGAACCCATCTCAGAAGAAATAGTTTCAGAAGAAACACCTTTAAACATTGAATCAGAAGAAAAGATAGCAGAAAATTCTGATTTAACAACTCCAAAAGATTACCAAATCGCTCCAGAAAGTAAGAGTAAAACAGGCTCTAGCTCAGACTTATTGGATAAATTACAAAATTCACCAATATTTCATAAAATACAAGATCAAACAATTGCTTTAGGTCAAAATTTCTTAGATAGAGCGCAAAAACAAATATTAAATCCGCTAAAACCAAATAAAAATAATGTAGCCAAAGGTAAAAAAACTCCTTTACGCAAGCCATCTATTTCCAATAGAGTCAATCAATTATTTCAGACTATATAAAACAAAGAATTGATTTTTCAAAAATGGAAAATAAATTTTGAATTGGAGCGCCTTATCTAGGACAATCATAAACAAATTAAAATTTTTTAATTTGTTTATTTTTTATATATTCGCATCATAGAAAAGAAACCTGGGAGGGGAAGAACAAAAAATATTTCACCCTTTTGTCTTATTTATAGGACTTTCGTCCTTTACAATAATGTTTTTTTATGGTATAATGTTTTTTTACAATCCTAATTTAGAATTCAGATCAAAAAAGATAAATTAATTTTTAAAAGAATTTTATTTAAAATATAAATAAATGTTCTTTAATTCCAAAGAATGGTTTATAATAAGGATAAATTATTTTTGTTTGATAAAAAAATTATTTTCATTTTTAAGAATAAAAATAAAAAAACACACATATGTAAAAAAGGGAAGGCATACAATTAAAATGTTACCAGGAACACATTTATGGTTCCTTGCTTTGGTTGTTCTGCTCTTAATCTTATTAACTGCGGGAGTTTATTATTATTTTTTTCATTATCGGTTTAAAATTCAAAAAATGCTTCAAAACGCCAATAAAAAAATCAAAGATAAAATAATAAATTCTCAAATATTAGCGCAAGATCTCTTATCAGAAGCTAAAAAAGAAATTTATTTATTAAAAAAAGAAACAGAATATGATTTAAATCAAAGAAGAAAAATAATCGTTAATTTAGAGGAAAAAATAATTTATAAAGAAGACTTGTTGGCTTCTCGAACTAAATATTTAAATGAGAAAGAGGAATTATTGTTTTTTAAAGAACAAAACATCAATAAACAAAAAAAAGAAATGGAACACCTTCAAAGCAAGATCCAACAAATTATTAACCAACAACAATTAAAATTAGAAGAAATAGCTTCTTTAACTCAAGTTAAAGCTCAAGAAATTTTAATGGAAGAGGCAAGAACATTAGTTGCGCAAGATATGATGTTTTTAATCAAAGAAAAAGAAGAAGAGTTGAAATTTAAAGTTAAAAAACAAGCCACTAATTTATTAGTTTCCACAATGCAAACTTTATCTCGAGATATTTCTTCGGAACATAACGTAGATATCATTTATTTTGAAAATAATGATTTAAAAGGTCGTATTATCGGTAAAGACGGTAGAAACATTAAATCTTTTGAAATTATCACAGGAGTTGATCTAATTATAGATGATGTTCCTAATACAGTTATTTTAAGTTCTTTTGATTCTATCAGAAGAGAAATAGCGAGAAGAACTTTAGAAAGTTTAATCGTAGATGGTAGAATCACTCCAGCGAGTATTGAAAAAACTTTTAATAAAATGAATTTTGAAGTAGATAATTTTATACAAGAAATAGGTGAAGAAGCTGTTTTAGAAACTAAAATAGGTTTTATTCATAATGATTTAGTCAAATTGTTGGGTAAATTAAATTTTAGAACTAGTTATGGGCAAAATGTTTTAAGACATTCTGTAGAAGTAGCTTTTATAGCTGGTAAATTAGCCGCTGAAATAGGTGAAAATCAAAATATTGCCAGAAGAGCTGGTCTTTTGCATGATATAGGAAAAGCCCTAGATTACGAAATAGAAGGCAGTCATGTTAAAATTGGTGTGGATTTAGCGACTAAATTTCAAGAGCCTGAAGAAGTAATAGATGCTATAGCATCTCATCATGAAGACGAAGAACCAAAAACTGTTATAGCTGTTTTAGTGGCTATTGCTGATGCAATTAGTTCTTCTCGCCCTGGAGCACGTAGAGAATCAATCGAAAATTATATCCAAAGGATAACTCAATTAGAAGAAATAGCCGATAACATTAAAGGAGTTGAGAAATCTTACGCTATTAGATCAGGTAGAGAAATAAGAGTAATTGTTAAACCAGAAGATATTGATGATTTAGCAACTTTTTTGATAGCCGAACAAATTAAAAACAAAATTAAAAAAAACATCAATTACAATGGAAGTATTAAAATAACAGTTATCAGAGAATTTAGAGTGACCGAAGTTTTTGACGTTAATAGTTAAAAAAAGTTATTTTAAATGATTATTTGGTTAATTTTATTAATTCAACAAATGAGAAAAAATAAAACAAAGGAGCAAACGATGAACATTCTTTTTGTCGGAGACATTTGTGGAAAATCAGGTGTTGATTATTTAATGGAAAAAATCAATCTCTTAAAAAAAAAATATAATGCCGAAATGGTCATTGTTAACGCCGAAAACGTAGCCGATGGACAAGGTTTAAATTATGAAAATTACCAAAATTTAACTCTTTCTGGAGTTAATTTAATGACTATGGGAAATCATACTTGGAAGCACAATTCTTTAGAAAATTTTATTGACCATTCTAACGTTATTCGTCCGGTTAATGATGAAAGCAAGAAAGTGGGAAGTGGTCATAAAATAGTTACATATCAAAATAAAAAGATATTGATAATAAACGCTTTAGGAAGAGTTTTTATGAATAACGACTCTTTATCTTCCCCTTTTACAGAAGTAGATAAAATTTTACATGAATATCGCGACCTATATGATTATTCTTTATTGGATTTTCACGCTCAAGCTACTAGTGAGAAAATTGCTTTAGCTCATTATTTTGACGGAAGAATCGATGCTATAGTGGGAACTCATACTCACGTCCAAACGAACGATGATCGTATTTTGCCTAAAAAAACGCTTTATATATCTGATGTAGGCATGACAGGTCCTTTAGATGGCGTCATCGGTCAAGATAAAAACATTATTATTAATAATTTTTTAAATACTAAAAAAAAAATGAAACAAAAAAACGCCCAAGGAAAAAGACAATTAAATGGAGTTTTATTGACTTTCGGCAAAGAGAGAAAAATTACTAAAATTAAATATAGCGAATAAAAAAATTATCGTCTATTTTAAACATCAATCTAAAAGAAATTGGAAAAGAATGTGAAAAAAATTATAGTTATTGCAGGTCCGACGACATCAGGAAAGACCGCTCTTTCAATCAAATTAGCTCAACATTTTCAAGGTGAAATAATTAACGCTGATTCAGTACAAATTTATCAAAAATTTGATATTGGTTCAGCTAAAGTCACGTTAGAAGAACAAAATAACATTAAACATCATTTGTTAAACGTTATTTCACCTAAAGATTGTTATAATATTTATGACTTTCAAAAAGATGTCAGAAAAATTATTCCTCAAATTGATGTTCCTTTTTTAGTGGGAGGAAGTGGTTTATATATTAAAGCCGCTCTTTTTGATTATGAATTTGAAGGAAAAGTTTTACCTAAAAATTATTTGGACGAAAAGGTCGATATTAAACAACTACTTCAAGCAGTGAAAGAAAAAGATCCTCATTTGGTTTTAGATGAGAATAATCCTCATCGCATTATCAGCGCTTATCAACATTTAAACCAAAGCAAATTAAGATCTGACAAACAAGGCAAAAACACGCCTCTTTTTGATTTTTTAGTGATTTATTTAGATATCAAGCGTAAGATTTTAAAACAAAGAATCGTTTTAAGGTTAGAACAGATGTTAGAAAAAGGTTTTATCGAAGAAGTCAAAATTTTAATTAAAGATTATCCTCAAACTAATTTCAATATTATCGGATATCGGGAAATAAAATTGTTTTTAGAAGATCAAATCACTTTAGAAGAAGCTAAACGCTTAATTATTTCTAAAACTTTTAAATACGCTAAAAGACAAAAAACATGGTTTAAAAATCAAATAAAACCTTTATTTGTGATAGATGCTTTATCGAATGATTTAGAAAACCAAGCCATTAATATAATTGAAAAATTTTTAAAAAAGGAATCCGACTAAAATGATTAGTACAAACGATTTTAAAACAGGTCAAACTATTAAGTTAAACAACCATATTTACCAAGTTATTGAGTTTTTACATGTTAAACCAGGCAAAGGAGCGGCTTTTGTACGTAGTAAACTCAAAAACTTGAGAACAGGCGGAATTATCGAACATACTTTTAATTCCGGTATCAAAGTAGAAACAGCGTTAATTGACAAAAGAAAATTAAAATTTTCTTATATTTATTATGAAAAATATGTTTTCATTGATGAGACGACTTATGAACAAATTGAAATACCAAAAAAAACCCTAAAAGGTGCAGTTAAATATTTAGCTGAAGAAATGGTGGTGGAAGTGGTTTTTTGCGATGAGAAAGAAATTTTAGGCGTTTTTTTGCCAGACAAAATATCTTTAAAAGTGGTACAAACGGATCCTGGAGCGGTTGGCGACACTAATAAAAAAACCACCACTTATAAAGATGCTGTTTTAGAAACAGGTTTAAAGGTTAAAGTGCCTATTTTTATCGCTCAAGATGAAACAATTATTGTGAATACAGAAACAGGACAATATGTTTCTCGAGACACGAGTAAATAATGTTAGAATAAATTTTGAAATAAAAAAAGAAAGATATCTAAATATTATATTGGGGCGAATATTTCCACAATTCATCAACTCAAATAAAGAGAAACAAAAAACGCGGAGAATATTATAATATGTTAGGTTTTAAATTAGCTATTGATGGGCCAGCTGGTTCAGGCAAAAGTACTATCAGTCAATTATTATCAGATAAATTTGGATGGTTTTATTTAAATACAGGTATTTTATTTCGTATTTTAACTTATTATGTTTTAAAGAATAAAGTACCTTATAAAACTCCAGAAGACCAAAAAATCTTAGCCAAAAGGTTAGAAGAAACTCATATTAAATTAGCCGACAATATCTTTTATTTGAATAATGAAGATTTAACCGCTCGTTTAAAAGATAAAGAAATAGAAAAAGAAATTTCTTTTATTTCTTCTTTAGTTGTAGTGAGAAATAAAATTTTTAATTTACAACAAAAATTAATCCAACAACACCCTTTTATTATTATGGACGGAAGAGACGTCGGAACCGTTGTGATGCCCAAGGCTAATTTAAAAATTTTTTTAACAGCTTCTGCACAAATGAGAGCTCTTAGAAAACAAAAAGAATTGTTCGCTAACAAACAAAAAAATATTTCTTTAGAAAGCATTGTGGAAAGTATTGAAGCGAGAGATAAACAAGATATAGAAAGAGAATTAGCTCCTCTAAAAAAAGCCGAAGATGCTTTATTATTAGATACGACTGATATGTCTATTGATGAAGTGGTGCAATTTATAGAAGTTAAAATAATGGAAAAATTATGAATTTTAAAGTAGCTATTATAGGGCGCCCTAATGTAGGCAAATCGAGTTTATTCAATCGTATTTTAAACGAAAGAATATCGATTGTTTATGAAAAAGCAGGGACGACCAAAGATCGTATTTATTCTAAAGCTACCTGGTTAAACCAAAGTTTTTCTTTGATTGATACTGGAGGAATTGAAATTGAAAATGTCTCTATTAAAGAACAAATTAAACATCAAGCAGAATTGGCTATTAATGAAGCCCATTTAATTATTTTTGTGACCGACGGTCATACTAGATTGATTCAAGAAGATTTAGATATCGCTAAACTGCTTTATAAAAAAAATATTCCTATTATCGTAGCAGTCAATAAAATCGATAATATTAATTTTATCGAAAATGTTTATGATTTTTATTCTTTAGGTTTTGATGAAGTGGTGGGAATTAGCACTCATCATGGCATTGGTATTGGTGAATTATTAGATAAAGTAATCGCTCATCACCCTCGCAAAACAGATGTCAAAATTAATGACAAAGAATTAAGGTTTTCTTTGATAGGACGACCTAATGTAGGCAAATCAACTTTAACTAATGCTTTATTAGCGCAAGAAAGAATGATTGTTTCTGATGTTCCTGGTACTACTACAGACGCTGTGGACACTGTTTTTCAAAAAGACGGTAAAACGTATCATATTGTAGATACTGCCGGCTTAAGAAAAAGAGGCAAAATTTATGAAAAACAAGAAAAATACAGTTCTTTAAGAGCTTTAAGTGCTCTGGAAAGAAGTGATATTGTTTGTTTTGTTCTGGATGCTAGTCAAGAAATTTCTGATCAAGACCGTAATATTGCGGCTATGATTTTTAACTATGCTAAACCTTGCATGATTATAGTGAATAAATGGGATTTAGCGGAAAATAATGATAAAGATATGAAAAAATTTAATCAAAAAATCAAAAATGAATTTAAATTTTTTGATCATGTTCCTATCGTGTACGTGTCAGCTTTTAATAAAAAAAGAATTCATACTTTTTTTCCTGTTTTAGAAGAAATATTTTATAATTATCATCAATCTTTTAGTGCCGCCCTTTTGAACGATATTTTGCATGAAGCGACTCAAATGAATCCTCCTGCTTTATTTAAAGGTGGAAAGGCTAAATTTTATTTTCTGAAACAAACATCGACCAAACCGCCGGAATTCATTTGTTTAGTTAATAATCCTGATTATATTCATTTTTCTTATAAAAGATATTTAAACAACCAATTGAGATTACACTTAGAATTAAAAGGATTACCGATTAAAATGATTTTTAAAAAGAAAGAAATGGATTTGTTATGAAAAAAATCACTATTATGGGTGGTGGCGCTTGGGGCTCTACTTTAGGACAAGTTCTGACCGACAACCAACATCAAGTCTTAATATATGATAATAACGAAACATATATTAATAAAATTAACAACCAACAACATCCTATTTTTGATTTATCTTTGCAAAAGATTGTTGCTACTAATGATTTAGAAAAAGCGTTGAATTTTGCAGATATCATTGTTTTATGTATCCCTGCTCAAAAAATGAGAACTTTTTTACAACAAATTAATCCTCTTTTGAAAAAACCCAAAAGTTTTATTAACGCTTCTAAAGGGATTGAAACTAAGAGTAATAAAATGATTTTTCAAATTACTAAAGAGGAAATAGATCCTGATAAGTTGAAAAATTATGCTTCTTTATTAGGTCCTTCGCATGCGGAAGAAGTCATTTTAAGGCGAATAACTTTTTTATTGTCTGCTTCTGATGATAAAGCTTTTAGCGAAGAAATAGTGGAAATATTTTCTAACCCTCATTATTTGAAAATCAATCCTTCTGATGATGTTATGGGATCCGAATTATGTAGTGCTTTTAAAAATGCTTTATCTTTGGTAAGTGGTGTTTTAGATAATGAGGATTTCCAAACTAACGCTAAAGCGGCTTTTATCAGTTTAGGCATTATAGAAATGAAAAAAGTGTTAGAAATTTTAGACATGAAAACCGACATTGTTTTAGGGCTTTCTGGTTTAGGCGATTTTATCGTGACAGCTTTTAACGAAAATTCACGTAATTATCAAGCGGGTAAAAAAATCCGTTTAGGAATGGATTTAAACGATATTTATGCTAATTCTTTTCAAACTATTGAAGGAGTTAACAATTTAAAAGTTTTTTATGAATTATCTATAGAGAAAAACATTGTTTTACCTATCATCCAAAGCGCTTATCAAGTCGTTTTTGAAAAAAAACCCCTAGAAAATATCTTATCTAAGATATTAGAGACAAAATAAAACAAAAATAAATGATTTTGTGTTAATAAAGAGTAATTGTGTGTTAAAATCAAGTTAGATTCATGTTGTTTTTGAAAAAAAATAAATTATTATAAACATAAACAAGATTTTCAATTTTGAAAATAAATGAATCTATGTTATTTTTTGTAGTTAATAAAAGATTTTTTTGTTAAAATACAAGTAGATTTGCAAATATAAAAGACAAAATAGAATTAAAGGAGATTAACGTTGACCAAATCAGATTTATTAAATGCAATGTCCGACAAATTGGGCGTTACTAAAGAAAAAGTAGAAAAATTTTTACTATCTTTAAACGAAACAGTTGAAGAAGGGTTACATAAAAATGAAAAAGTAATTCTTCCAGGATTAGGAAGTATTCAATTAAAACACCGTAAGGAAAGAAAATGTAAAGTTCCTAAAAGTGAACAAGTTTTAACTGTGCCTGCACAAGATGTTCCTGTTTTCAAAGTAAATAAAAAATTTAAAG
>NZ_AKIK01000039.1:0-3963 GCF_000309465.1 Poinsettia branch-inducing phytoplasma str. JR1 | reverse complement strand
CTATTTATTTTTTCTATAATAAGTTCAACAGTTTTTTTCAATTCTTCGCTTTCTTTGATTTTTTTCTCTATTTTTCTGTAAGCTTTTAAAATGGTAGAATGATGTCTTTTATTAAAGTGTAGGCCAATTATTTCATAAGAAGTATTGTTTATTTTTTTAATTAAATAAATAGCAATATGACGAGGTAGAGAAAATTTATTATGTTTTTTACTACTAATTAAATCGCGTATACTGATATTATAAAATTCACTAACTATATTTTTTATTTTTTTAGCGTCTATCTCTTCTTTGGAAAGAGTTTTTTTATTTTTTAATAAAGGATCTAGAGCTTCTGTTACATTTTTTAAATTAATTTCTAACCCATAAATTTGAGTATAATTTAAAAGTCTTAACAAAACTCCTTCCATTTCCCTTATGTTATCACCAAAACGTGAAGAAATAAATTCTAAAATTTCTTTTTTTATTTTGGTGTTGGTGCCTTCAATCTCAAATATTTTTTTCTTTAAAATTTCTAAACGATGTTTAGAATCAGGTTTTTTAATATCTACTATTAATCCTGCTTTAAAACGATTAGTCAATCTTTCCATAATTTTATTCAATTCAGAAATGGGTTTATCGCTAGTAATAATGATTTGTTTTTTATTCAAATTAAGATAATCAAAAAGTTTAAAAAATTCCATTTGAGTTCTTTTAGCGTCAGCCATTATTTGAATATCATCTACTAAAAGAACATCAATATTACGGTATTTATTATTAAAATCTTCCATTTTATCTTTTCTTAATTGATTAGTAAAATCTTCAATAAAGCCATCAGCTTTAACGTATAAAATCTTTTTATGAGGATGTTTGTCAAAAATATAATTACCAATTGCTTGCATAAGATGAGTTTTTCCTAAACCCACTGAACCAAAAATATATAAAGGATTCGTTTTTACGACTTTCGCTTCAGCGATTTGTTTAGCCATTTTAAAGGCGAAAATATTACTCGGACCAACAACAAAATTATCAAATTTATAATCAGCTTCTAATTTTCCCAAATGATAACTATTAAAATTTATTCTTTTTTCTTGAATTTCTTCTTCTTTTTCTTTTTTAATTTCTTCCTTAGTAATAAAATTGAAAGTTATTTTTTTTTTAGAATATTTTTTCGTTAATTCTTCAATTTTTTTTAAATAAATATAAACAATTTTATTTTTTATAAAATCGTTTTCAACTAAAATAAAAATAATTCCATCTTCTATTTTATATAGAGTTTTAATATTAGAAAAAGTTTCTTCAAAAACTTCGTTACTATAAATAAGAGACAAATCTTTTAAAATTTGATCCCAAATTTGTTGTTCTGGTAGTTCTTTTCCTTCCATTTAAACTCGCCTTTCGAAATATTTTTTTAAAAATTAAAAGTTTTTTTTATTTATTGAATAAACTTTTTTCAAACTTAAACTCCGCAAGATTCACATTCTTTAATTTTTAATTTTTGAGTTCTAGTATAATAAAGAGTTTTGATACCTTTATGATGAGCGTATAAATAATATTTTTGTAATTCTCTAGTATTTATTTCGGAAGTAATACATAATTCAAAAGAAATCCCTTGATCGATATGTTTTTGAGCCATAGCAATAACATCAATTATTTTATAATTATCCATTTTATAAGCTGTCTCATACATAAAGGATACTTCTGCTAAAGAAGGAGCGGGAAAATAAGTTTTAGAATTGCCATAAGTTCTTTCTTCTACTAATTGTTTAATAGGAGTTAAAGATGGGGTAGCAGACATAATATAACCAATAGATCCATTAGGAGCTACAGCTAATCTATGTGAGTTATATAAACCATGTTTAATCACATTTTCTTTTAGTTCTAACCAGTCTTTATCAGTTGGCAAATAGATTCCCTCAAATATTTTTTTAACTTTATTTAAAGCAGGATAAATAGCTTTTTTATCAGCAAAATATTTTCCGTCCGCATAAGTTGATTTTTCAAATTGATAAAACTTTTTTCCGGTTTGTTTAGCTTTAATATTAGAATGTAATAAAGAATAATAATTAACAGCGTTAAAGAAAACATCGATTAATTCTAAATCTTCTTCACTACCATAAGCAATCAATTGTTCGGCGATATAACCGTGATGACCCATAATACCAAAACCAACACTACGATTAAGACGGTTCGCTTTCGCTACCCCAGGAACATAACCGATATTAGTTTTTAAAGAAACGGAGTTCATAATTTCCATAGCGGAAAAAACGGTTTCTTTAATAGCATTATTTTGAATCATATTTCCCATATGACCGGAAGATAAATTACAAGAAATATCCATCCCTACTTGATCATCTTTCCTTTCGTCATAAGGAGCGTAATGAGAAGTGATGGAAGGTTGAAGAATTTCGGTACATAAATTAGAAAATTTAATTTTATCCGCAGAAGTATTTTTATTATTCACGTTATCGGCGAACATAATGTAAGGATAACCAGATTCACCTTGAAGCTGAGCGATTAATTCTAATAAATTACGTGGATTAACATATCTTTTTTTTACATTAGGGTTTTTAACTAAAATATCGTACCATTTACCCATCTCGATGCTGATATCAGCGAAATTAAGTCCATATTCTAAATAAACACTATGAGGATAGAAAAGAGCCATCATTTCGTTATTTCTTGCTAATTCAATCATTTTATCAGGAATAATTACTCCTAAAGATAAAGTTTTCAAACGTACATCTTCATCAGCGTTTAATTTTTTAGAATTTAAAAAATCTTCAATATCAGCGTGGAAAATATTTAAATAAGCTGCTCCAGCCCCTAATCTTTGACCCATTTGGTCAGCATAACGAAAACCATGATCAAGAAGTTTAGCAACGCCAATAACCCCTTTGCAAGCGTTATTAACTCCTTTAATAGTTTCACCTTTTGCTCTTAAATTAGTTAAATTAATAGAAACTCCGCCACCTATTTTAGAAAGTTGCATCGAAAATTCCATAATACGAGCAATATCATTTAAAGAATCACCCGCTTCTAATAAAAAACAAGACACAAATTCGCCTCTTTTTTTAAGACCAGTATTCAATAAAGTCGGTGTCGCAGGTGTAAAATTTTGATAGATTAAATTTTTGATTAAAGTTTTCGCTAACCCAAAATCTCCTGAAGCATGGTACAGAGCATTAACCACTAAACGGTCTTCATAAGTTTCTAAATAATGTTTTTTATCGCGAGTTTTTAAAGAATAATCATTATAAAATTTAAAAGCTCCCATTAAAGAAGGAAAACGGAATTTTTTAGCATAAGCTATTTGATAAACAGTTTTAATTTGTTCGTAAGTATATAAATCTAAAAAAGTTTTTTCATAATAATTATTTTCAGTTAAAAAAAATAATTTTTCTTTTAAAGAAGAAAATCTTTTTAATTTAGGATTCACTTCTTCTAAAAAATAATATTTTACCGCTTCTTTATCTTTGTTTAAATCTTTGATATTCCCTTCTTCATCAATGATTTCGTTATTTAAAATTTTCCATTGAGGAATTTTACTTTTATTATAACTAAAAGATTCTTTTTTTATATCGTTTTTAATTTGATACATATTTTTATCCATTTTTTTATTTTCTTTTTTATAGTTTTTTAACCATTTTTGTAAAAAAATTATATCTTCAGAAAACCCTTTTCCTTCAAATTTTAATATTAAAGGTATATTAAATTTTTTAGAAATTAATTCGCCCGCTTTTCCAAAATTAGAACCATAGTTTTTATTGCCAGAAACCGCCACTCCGATTGATAAATGAGAATTTTTTTCTAAAAATTTTTCTACTTCATCAGAAATTTCTCCAAATTTAACTGTTTTAGTGACTAAAAAAAATTCTTCTTCTTTATTATTAAATTTTTTAACATGTTCTTTAGGAAAACCTAATTTTTCAACAAAGTCGAAAACATTCCCTTGTTCTTGTCCATCAAAAATAATTTTCATTTTAC
>NZ_AKIK01000040.1:0-8780 GCF_000309465.1 Poinsettia branch-inducing phytoplasma str. JR1 | reverse complement strand
ATACGAAAAACTATTGTCGGGGTTTAAGGGCTTAACTGCTGTATTCGGAACGGGAACAGGTGTTTCCCCTTGACTAAATCACCAAGGATCTTTCAAAACTAGATAACCATAGTTATTTCAAAAAAATCAAAGTCAATGGATCTATTAGTACTAGTCAGCTGAAAATATCACTATTCTTACACCTCTAGCCTATCAACCTGGTAGTCTTCCAGGGATCTCATAGGGAAATCTCATCTTAAGGGAGGCTTCACACTTAGATGCTTTCAGTGTTTATCCTTTCTATACATAGCTACTCAGCTGTGGCTCTGGCGAACCAACTGAAACACCAGCGGTATATCCATCCCGGTCTTCTCATACTAGGGACAGCTCCTTGCAAATTTCCAACGCCCACGACGGATAGAGACCGAACTGTCTCACGACGTTCTGAACCCAGCTCGCGTTCCGCTTTAATGGGCGAACAGCCCAACCCTTGGAACCTTCTCCAGCTCCAGGATGCGATGAGCCGACATCGAGGTGCCAAACCGCTTCGTCGCTGTGAACGCTCGGAAGCGATAAGCCTGTTATCCCCAGGGTAGCTTTTATCCGTTGAGTCACGGCCCTTCCATACGGTACCGTAAGATCACTAAGTCCAACTTTCGTTCCTGCTCGACTTGTAGGTCTCGCAGTTAAGCACCCTTTTACCTTTACGCTCTTAAAATGATTTCCGACCATTTTGAGGGTACCTTTGAACGCCTCCGTTACTCTTTAGGAGGCGACCGCCCCAGTCAAACTGCCCACCAAACACTGTCCCTCATAATACACTTATGCAGGTTAGAAGCTAAAAAAAACAAGGGTGGTATTCCAAGGATGACTCCATTAGAACTAGCGTCCTAATTTCACAGTCTCCCACCTATCCTCTACATGCAATTTTCAATTTCAATATTAAGCTACAGTAAAGCTCCATGGGGTCTTTTCGTCCTGTCGCGGGTAACCGGCATTTTCACCGGTAATTTGATTTCACCGAGACTCTTGTTGAGACAGCGCCCAAATCGTTATGCCTTTCGTGCGGGTCGGAACTTACCCGACAAGGAATTTCGCTACCTTAGGACCGTTATAGTTACGGCCGCCGTTCACTGGGACTTCAATTCAATGCTTCAAGTTGCCTTTGACATCTCCTCTTAATCTTCCAGCACCGGGCAGGCATCAGCCCCTATACATCACCTCACGGTTTAGCAGGGACCTATGTTTTTGATAAACAGTCGCTTGGGCCTATTCTCTGCGACTTTTACTTTTTATCATAAAAGCTCTCCTTATCCCGAAGTTACGGAGTCATTTTGCCGAGTTCCTTAACAAGAGTTTTCTCGCGCGTCTTAGTATGCTCTACCTTCCCACCTGTGTCGGTTTACGGTACAGGTAAAAAAACAATTAGCCCTAGAAGTTTTTCTTGAAAATATGACTTCAGTCACGTTACCTTCAAACCTTATTTTTTGGAATAAGAAGACGGATTTGCCTATCTTCTCAAACTCGGTTCTTCTACCCTAATCCAATAAAGGGTGTGCCT
Source organism: Poinsettia branch-inducing phytoplasma str. JR1 (assembly GCF_000309465.1). Taxonomy (NCBI): domain Bacteria; kingdom Bacillati; phylum Mycoplasmatota; class Mollicutes; order Acholeplasmatales; family Acholeplasmataceae; genus Candidatus Phytoplasma; species Poinsettia branch-inducing phytoplasma. The sequence continues at coordinate 7,240 of NZ_AKIK01000040.1, read as the reverse complement.
AGCCTGTTTTGTAGCTCCATCAGTTGTTTTCTTAGTGCAGGAATTTTAGCCTGCTTGCCATCGACTACGCATTTCTGCCTCGCCTTAGGACCTGACTAACCCAGGGAGGACGAACCTGCCCCTGGAAACCTTGGGTTTTTGACGGATAGGATTCTCACCTATCTTTTCGTTACTTACACCGGCATTCTCACTTCTGACCTCTCCACCACTGCTTCCGCTATGGCTTCATCGATGTCAGAACGCTTCCCCTACCATATTAAAAATAATAAATTATTTTTATATCCGTAGCTTCGGTATAATGTTTTAGCCCCGTTAAATTTTCGGTGCAGAGTCATTAGATTAGTGAGCTATTACGCACTCTTTAAAAGATGGCTGCTTCTAAGCCAACTTCCTAATTGTTTAAACGTCTCTACTTCCTTTTCCACTTAACATTAATTTAGGGACCTTAGCTGACGGTCTGGGCTCTTTCCCTTTCGACCATGGACCTTATCACCCACAGTCTGACTGCTAATTGTTTTTAATGACATTCGGAGTTTAATTGATATCGGTACCCCGAGGTGGAGCCCTCAATCATTTAGTGCTCTACCTTCATTAAAATTTCTTAATTAACGCTAGCCCTAAAGCTATTTCGGGGAGAACCAGCTATCTCTGAGTTCGATTGGAATTTCACCTCTAGCCACAAATCATCCAAACACTTTTCAACGTGTCCTGGTTCGGTCCTCCATTTGGTTGTCCCCAAACTTCAACCTGTTCATGGCTAGCTCACTTCAGTTTCGGGTCTATGACATAAAACTAAACGCCCTATTAAGACTCGCTTTCGCTATGGCTTCGTTCCTTCAAACTTAACCTTGCTATATATCATAACTCGCCGGTTCATTCTGCAAAAGGCAAGCTATCACTCATTAACGAGCTCTAACTAATTGTAAGCACACAGTTTCAGGATCTATTTCACTCCCCTTCCGGGGTTCTTTTCACCTTTCCCTCACGGTACTAGTTCACTATCGGTCACCAAGTAGTATTTAGCCTTAGGAGATGGTCCTCCCTATGTTCCAACAAGATTTCTCGTGTCTCGCCGTACTTTTCGATACCCTAGATTTTAACTTACCTTTACAGGACTATCACCTTCTTTGGTGTTTTTTCCCAAAAACTTCAAGTTGGTTAAAATTTTGTAACTAGTGGTGGTATCAGGCTCCTCCGGATTCGCTCGTCACTACTGCCAGAATCGTTATTACTTTCTTTTCCTGCAGTTACTTAGATATTTCAGTTCACTGCGTATCCCTTTTTGATTCGAAAATCAAAAAACTATAATGTTATTATAGTAGGTTTCCCCATTCGGAAATCCACGGATCTTCATTTATTTACAACTCCCCGTGGCGTATCGCCGTTAATTGCGTCCTTCATCGGCTCTTGGTGCCAAGGCATCCACTGTGCGCTCTTAATTCCTTCAATTTTTTTGATTTTACTATGTTTATCTACTTTTCAAAGAACTTTTTTTTAAGACAGTGCTTATAACTTTTAAAATAAACTGGTGGGCCTAAATGGACTTGAACCACCGACCTCACGCTTATCAGGCGTGTGCTCTAACCAGCTGAGCTATAGGCCCTTAATGCCTTAAAAAAAGAAAAACTTATGAATTTTCTAAGTCTTTCAAAACTGAAGATGATAATTTTATTTTTTCCTTAGAAAGGAGGTGATCCATCCCCACCTTCCGGTAGGGATACCTTGTTACGACTTAACCCCAATTATCGACCCTACCTTAGACGGATCCTTCTTCTTGCGAAGTTAGGTGACCGCTTTGGGGCATTGCCAACTTTCGTGGTTTGACGGGCGGTGTGTACAAACCCCGAGAACGTATTCACCGCGACATGCTGATTCGCGATTACTAGCGATTCCAACTTCATGAAGTCGAGTTGCAGACTTCAATCCGAACTGAGATTGATTTTTTGAGATTGGCTAAGAACTCGCGTTTCAGCTACTCTTTGTATCAACCATTGTATCACGTTTGTAGCCCAGATCATAAGGGGCATGATGATTTGACGTAATCCCCACCTTCCTCCAATTTTTCATTGGCAGTCTCGTTAAAGTCCCCATCATTACATGCTGGCAATTAACGACAAGGGTTGCGCTCGTTTTAGGACTTAACCTAACATCTCACGACACGAGCTGACGACAACCATGCACCACCTGTTTTCCTGATAACCTCCATTATATTTCTATAATTTCGCAAGAAAATGTCAAGACCTGGTAAGGTTTTTCGTGTATCTTCGAATTAAACAACATGATCCACCGCTTGTGCGGAGTCCCGTCAATTCCTTTAAGTTTCATACTTGCGTACGTACTACTCAGGCGGAGTACTTAATGTGTTAACTTCAGTACCAGTTTTACCCGACACTTAGTACTCATCGTTTACGGCGTGGACTACCAGGGTATCTAATCCTGTTTGCTCCCCACGCTTTCGTGCCTCAGCGTCAGTAAAGACCCAGCAAGCCGCCTACGCCTCTGGTGTTCCTCCATATATTTACGCATTTTACCGCTACACATGGAATTCCGCTTGCCTCTATCTCACTCTAGTAAAACAGTTTCTATAGCACAACAGCGTTAAGCACTGAAATTAAACTATAGACTTATTAAACCGCCTACGCACCCTTTACGCCCAATAATTCCGGATAACGCTCGCCCCTTATGTATTACCGCGGCTGCTGGCACATAATTAGCCGGGGCTTATTCATTAAGTACCGTCAAGGGAGTTTTTCCACTCTTTTTTCTTCCTTAATAAAAGAACTTTACATACCGAGGTACTTCATCGTTCACGCGGCGTTGCTCGGTCAGAGTTTCCTCCATTGCCGAAAATTCCCTACTGCTGCCTCCCGTAGGAGTTTGGGCCGTGTCTCAGTCCCAATGTGGCTGTTCAACCTCTCAGTCCAGCTACACATCATAGTCTTGGTAGGCCTTTACCCTGCCAACTAACTAATGTGTCGCAAGCCCCTCCTTAAGCATACCTTCAAAGAAGATCTTTTAAAAAAGTAAAGATGCCTTTACTTTTCCTATCCAGTCTTAGCAATTGTTTCCAATTGTTATCCTCGTCTTAAGGGCAGGTTGCTTACGTGTTACTCACCCGTTCGCCACTAAAACCCGAAGGTTTCCGTTCGACTTGCATGTATTAGGCACGCCGCCAGCGTTCATCCTGAGCCAGGATCAAACTCTTCGTTTTGTTTTGATTTTCTTTTTTAACGAATTAATTAAAAAAAGAAAATTTAATGATTTAAATATTTAAAAAATTATAATAAAATGTCATCTTCAGTTTTCAAAGAATTAAAAAATTATTTTTATTTATTAATGAATGCGATTGAAAAAAATCAATTCACAAAACTAACAAATTAATTATAACATGTAAAATCAATTATTTCAATCTTTTTTTACATTTTATTTAAAAAAATTGAATTAATTTATTAAATGTTAAAAGTTGATTTCATTTTATCTAAAAGCTTTACTTTTTAACATTTTTTTATCGCAAAAATTAATTCATTTTTTTAAATATTTGCAACATCATTTATTTTATCAAAATTATCAGCTTTTTAACAATTTTTTTATTAAAAAATAACATCTTTTTTCTCAAGAAAGAAAAGTGCCTGAAAAGCGCATAATCACCCTTTTTAACTTGTTTTTTAAAAGAAGAAAATCATCATTTCTTTCTTAGACAAGGGTGTTCATTAAATTAGCAAAAGGATAACCTTGGATAAAATTGCTAATTAACTTTTTAAACAAAGGAAAATTATGTGTAATTTGTTGTTGTGTTTGGGTATTTAAACGGTTTAAAACATATTGTTCTAAGGGAATACGAGAATCAAGACCAACTCCTATTCTTAATCTTTTAAATTCCTTAGAATGTAGCATATCTATGATATTTCTTAAACCATTATGACCGCCATGACCGCCTTTATATTTGAGCTTAAAAGCACCTGGCTCTAAATTAATATCATCAACGAGCACTAAAACATCATCCTTAGGGATATTATATTTCAACATCAATTGTTTGATGGCTTTACCCGAAATATTCATATAAGTTTGAGGTTGAACTAACAAAATGGTTTCTTGTTCTAATTGAAGATGAGAAACGATACTTGATAACTCTTTTTTAGTAGTTAAAATGTTTTTTTTCCATTCTTTTTCTAAATAATTAATTAACATAAAACCTATATTATGCGGGGTTAATTCAAACATTTTTCCTGGATTTCCTAAACCTACAATTAGCTTCATTCGCTCTTCCTTTTTTCTTATTTTGTTCATTGTTTTCAAATTAAATAATAACATTTAAAACCTTTCAAATGTAAAAAAAATAACAAAAAAACAGATAAAAGTTTTTTTGTTATTTCATGGTTAAAAAATTAATTATTTGGTCTCAACTGATTTTTTGTTATTGATGATTTTTTTTCTTAAAGTATCAAAACCTAACATAACCGCTATTGGTAAAAGTAAGTATAAATAATCTACACATCTTATCGGTTTAGTTTTGAAAAAGGAATTCAAAAACCCTATATTTTGAGAAATTAACACAAATAAGAATAACTCGGAGATAATTCCCACGAATAAAAGTTTATTTTTCTTGTTGTAACTTTCCCAAAAATATAATTTATCCGAACGACAAGCAAAAGCATTACCTACTTGAGCAAAAATAACTGCTCCGAAAGCCATTGTGGACGCATAAATGAAACCTGCTTGTTCAGAAATATCTGTAAAAGCTATTCCGTGATTGCCGAAAAATTGGCAACCGCCAAAAGCTAAGAAAAAGACTAATGCTAATACACCTTCTACAATTCCTAAAAAGCCATAACTTCTTTTTAATAATTTTTTGTCTAATAAATGATCATTTTTTGTACGAGGTTTGTGATCTAATAAATCTTTTTCGGGTTCTTCAGCTCCTAAAGCGATAGCAGGAACTAAGTCCGTTAATAAATCAATAGCTAAAATCTGCATAACAGTTAAATACAGAGGCACTTTAAATAAAGTCATCACGATAATAGGGAAAACTTGAGGAATGTTTGAAGATAAAACATAAGTCATAAATTTTTTAATATTAGAATAGATTCCTCTAGATTCTAAAACTGCTTTAGGAATGGTGGAGAAATTATCATCTAATAAAATCATATCCGCTGCATTACGAGCGACATCTTTACCAGATTTACCCATTGCAATACCAATATGAGCGGCTTTCATAGCTAAAATATCGTTTACTCCATCGCCTATAGCGCCCACTATTTCATCATTTGCACGATAAGCTTCAACAATTCTTAATTTGTGTTTAGGAGTTGTTCGGGAAAATAAAACAGGAACTCTTGTTTTTAAAGAATCTTGTAATTCTTCTTGCGACATTTTTTCTAATTGATTACCATCAATATTGATATATTCCTCTTCGATAATACCTACTTGTTTAGCGATAGAAATAGCTGTAGGACCGTAATCTCCGGTGATAACAGTGATTTTTAAACCAGCTTTTAATAAATCTTTTACTGCGTCTTTAACTTCAATTTTTGGAGGATCGTAATTAACAGCGAATCCTAAGAAGACCATATTAGTTTCTTCTAAAGAACCGTCTTCAATTTTTTTATAAGCAATAGCTAAAATACGATAACCTTGATTAGATAATTCTTCGTTTCTTTCGTAAAAGAATTCTTTTTCTGCTTCAGAAAAAGAGCTTACTTGGTTATTTTTATATTGAGCATTACACTCTTTTAATAAAACACTTGGAGCACCTTTAACAAATAAATATTTGCTACCAATATCATATTTTGCTTGTGCCACATTCGTTACTAAAACACTCATTTTTTTATTTTCTGAAGAGAAAGGACTAATTTTTTCAACTGTAAAATTTTGACGTACTTCATCGATAGAAAGCCCGTATTTACTAGCGGCAACTAATAAAGAACTTTCGGTAGGGTTACCTACTACTTGATAATCGCCTTTATTTTTCTCATCATCAATTAAGTTCGCTTCTGAAGCCATAATAGAAGCAATAAAGATTTTTTTCAAGACTTTATCGTCTATTTCTTGATTTAAATTTTTGAATTGTCCTTCTTGTTTTAAACCATTGCCAGTAATATCGACATAACCGCCTGGAAAGACAATTTTTTTACAAGTTAATTGGTTTTCCGTTAAAGTTCCTGTTTTATCGGTACAAATAACTGTAGCGGAGCTTAATGTTTCCACTGAGTATAATTGTTTAATTAAAGCGTTTTGTTTCGACATTCTTTGGGTTCCGATAGCTAAACTTAAGTTGATAGTCGGCAACAATCCTTCAGGAATGTTCGCCACTAACATACTTAAAGCCACTACAACGGCACCACTTAAAGCCTTGTCCCAAGAATTATCAGCTTTAAAACGCCATAAACATACAAAAAAGACTAATAAAGCTAATAAAGAAGCGATAAAACTAATTGTTTTAACTACTCTGTGAATTTCTTTTTCTAAAGTAGATAATCCTTTATCAATGTTTTCAGATAAAACAGAAACTTGCCCTATTTGAGTGTTTTCTCCAATAGAATAAACAACCGCTTTAGCGCTACCTTCAGAAACTGTTGTACCTGCATAAACTAAATTAGGCATTTCAGCGGCAACACATTCATCTTGCATGTTAGGATTAGCTGTTCTATTTAAGGGGATCGTTTCGCCTGATAACATGGAGTTATCAACGAAAAAATTATTAGCTTGCACTATCCTTAAATCAGCAGGAATAGTAGCCCCTACTTCTAAAAAAATTAAATCTCCGATAGTTAAATCAATAACATCTATCACTTCTATTTGATTATTGCGATAAACTTGGATTTTTTTAGGCATCATATCACTTAAAGAAGACAAAATTTTTTCTGCTTTGCTTTCTTGGAAAAAAGCGAAAATACCGTTAACAATGACAACTAAAAAAATAGATAATCCGATTTGCCATTCGCGAATAAAAAAAGCTAAAGCGCCTGATATCCATAATAAAATAGCGAACATGGAGGTAAATTGTTTAATAATTTGTTTAAAAACATTAAAAGTTTTAGCGGATTTAATATCATTTGACCCGTATAAAAGTTTTCTTTTTTGTACTTCGTTATCATCTAATCCTGTTGGCGAGGTTTGAAAGTGTTTAAATACTTCTTCTTGTGATAATTGACTGATTTGCAAAATATCGTTATTGTTCATAAATTCCCTTAATCTTTTTGTAATTCGTTTAAAAAAACAATTTTAATATATTCAAAATATA
>NZ_AKIK01000041.1:0-31934 GCF_000309465.1 Poinsettia branch-inducing phytoplasma str. JR1 | reverse complement strand
TAAAAACTTGTTTTTTTTAATTTTTTGTATATAATAGTTGGTGTAGATTATTTAAAAAAGGAGAAAAAATATTCTATGGTAAATAAAAGTTTTAAACAAAATTCATTAATAAAATATACAAGTATTTTATTATTAAGTTTAATTTTAGTTTTAAGTATGGGAGTAACAAATATATTTGGTGATCTTTCAGAAACAGAAAAAACAACAAGAGTTAACAAAGCTGTTGAAGCAGCAAAAACAGAAAGATCAAAACAAGACGTATCAGATAAAGAAGTGACAGATGATAAATTAACAACAGAAGCAAAAAATCAAGTTGACAAATCAGATGACGCACAAAACACACAAGACGAAGTGACTGCAGCAGCTAAAAAAGTTGTTTCTGAATTCAAAGACGATAAAATAAAAACAGCTATTCAAACAGCACAAAAAGTTATTTTAGATGAAAAACAAGACCCAATTGCTAATTTATTAGTGGTTCAATTAGGCGACGAATCAGTTTATAATGCATATAGAGATGCAGCTACACAACAAGCAAATCATGAAGACGAAAAAGAAAGAACAAAAGAAAAAGTAAATGAAGCAGCTAAAAAAGTTGCGGAAACACAATTAAAAGATGCAAAAACTGCTAGAGATGAAAAAGTAGACACAGTTTTGACAAAAGTTAAAATTAAATCATTACAAGACAAACACGAATTAACATCAGAAGAAGAGGCAGATTTCAAAGCAGCAGCTAACAAACAAGCTGAAAACATAAATGAAGCAGAAAACACAGAAGCAAAAGTTGAAAGCGTTGTTTTAGCAAAATTAGCTTCTATTTTGAAAAAAAAGCAAGAAGAAAAAGATGATTGGGTAAATCAAGCTGTTAGAGCAGCTATCGAAAAAGCAGTTGAAAGCAAAAAAAAAATATTAACACAAAATTACAGAAACGCAGCTGTAAATGCTTCTGTTTCAAAGACGGCAACAAGAGACACAGTTATAGAAGCTGCTACAAAAGTAGTAGACGACCAAGAAAAAACGCAAGAAGAAATAACTACAAAAACAACAGGAAAACAACCAGAACACAAAACAGGACAAGTTCAAGAAAACACTCCAGTAGATGTCAACACAGTAGTTACAGGCGATTTAGGCGAGCAAGCTGCTGAATTAACAGATGAAACAGCTAAAGCAGCAGTTCAAAAGAAATATTCAAATCTTCAAATTGATCAAGTAATAGTAAAAGTTGACACAGATAACAAACAAGTTATAGTTTCAGCTATAGACAACAGCCAAGTTTACACAGGCACAGCTACTGTAAAATATACAGTTAAAGCAGCAACATCTGACAAATCTTGGTACAAAAGCGTTGTACTTTGGGTTTCAGTTGGTATAGCTTTTGCAGTTGCAGCAGTTGGAATAGTTTACTACCTTAACAAAAACAAAAAATTTAAAAAATAATTTATTAATTAAATAATTTATTTTTGACAAAAAAACACCCTTATAAAGGATGTTTTTTTATTTATTGTTTTAAAAAATAGTGAATAAAAACACATTTTTCAAAGAAGAGTGATAACTATAATCCAGCTTTATTTTTCTTTGCTCCATTAAATTTTGCGAAGAAAGAATACTTCTTGTTTTAGGATCTATCATAAAGTTTTTTTCACAAGGTAATTCAAAAATCCATTTGGTTTCTTCACTGTCTTGAGATTTTAATTTTTTTTCTGTTTTTTGATCCTTGAATATTAATTTATTTTGTTGATCTAATATCCAACTAAAGAGTTTCTCATTTCCTTCTAAATCTAATGGATCAGACATAATAGTACTAATAGACGAAATAGCGTTATTTTTTATATTTCTTTCAATAGTAATTTGACCATAATTTTTATTACAAAAAAAATCTCTTTTTAATTCTGAACCCGTTCCTTCGTCTAAGGTAATAGTTTCCACAGGGTTAATGAATTTTTGTAATTTATTGTTGATCGGATTTATTTCGCATTCAATCTTTTCGTTTAAGAAAGGATCTGTTGCTTTAGTGGGAAAAAATGTAGATGATATGGTTTTACTCTTGAAGTTGTCTTCTGTTATTTCTGTCACATAAGCAGGATCATTTTGATGAATGACTTCGTTTTTTTCATTGACATGAACTACAAAAGGTTCTTTCCCTTCTTGTTGGAAAGAAATCTTTTGTATTTTATTTTTCTTTAAATCGTATTCAATAAAATTATTTTTATCAAAAAAGATGGTTTTAGTTAAAGCTTGACCGCCTTTAATATCGTAATTAATGACGTTTTTCTTTTTCTTTTCGTAAATAGTTAATTCTTGGAGAGTTTTAGTTTTAACGTCAATTATAAAACTAATAATACCGTTTTTTTCAAAAAAAGACTCACTAGCAAGAACACTTTCTGAACTAAAACTTTGAGTAGTTTTATTAGGATCTAATAAAGGCGTTGTATCCTCATAAGGAAGGATTAACTTGTTATTTTGATCGAATTGAAAAATGTTTCCTTCAGATAATTGCATTCTAATAACTCTATAAGTGGTTGGTTCTATTTCGATAAAGACATTATCTTTTTGAGGGAAAGTTATTTTTAAAGTATCTACTTTGTTTTTTATTAATGGTTTTATTAATGGTTTTATTAATGGTTTTGTTTTGGCAGCATCGTTAACAGTACTTTTATTATATTGTTGATAACAAAATAAAATTACTAAAAAGAAAAGAATAACCAAAAACATTAATAATAATAATTTATATTTCAAGGAAGATTGGGAATCATCGCCCTTCATATATTTTTATTACCTTTCTATTATTATCAGTTGGTTTTTAAAAATAAGGTGGAAAAAAATATAATTGAAAAAGAAAAGAATTAGTTTATCAAAAAAATATTTTTTTGATAAAAGTTAACAAACAAAACAAAAAAATATGAATAATAATTTATATTTAAAGGTAGACTGAGAAATCTCCTTGTTTATCTTTACCTTTCTATTATTATATAATCTTGATTTTGTAATGAATAAAATATTTACAAATCTATTTTTATTATAACAGATAAAAGCATTTCTCAATAGTGAAAATCTTATAAAAAGTATAAAATCTGCTTTATTTATAAAAAAAGACCTAAAAAAGGTATCTTTTATAAAGAAAGATTCTTATAAAAAACGTCTTTAGAATTAAATGGAAATTCAAAGAAAAACCTCCCTTTTTGAAAAATTTTTTCTTTTTTGTTTTTTATCATTCATTTCATTCATTAAAAAAAGTTTTTTTCATTACAATAAAAGATGGCTTAGGCCAAAAAAATTCCATTAGAAAAAGTAAATCATGAATGAAAATGTCGATTCCTAAAAAAATTTTTTCTTTCTTATTTCGTAAAAGTGTTTTTCTTTCGTGTGTCTGTTTAGGATTATATTGCCTTATTAGAACAAATATTAATATCTTTTCTCCTCCAGTTTCTCCCTCTTCCTTAACTGTTCAACAGAAAGGACAAGGTTTTTCTCGTAAGAAAAAACCTTCTAAAAAATCTAATCTTCTTCAACCTCTTTGTCAAACAGTTTACCAAGCCAACTTAGAACAAGAAGTAGAAAATGATGTTTATCAACCCAATATTATGTTAAATAAACCTGTTATGAAGACAGATAAATATAACGTTATGTTAGCGTTTTATAAATATAACGATCAAGGTCTTTTAATGAGAAAAAAATATAAAGCCGGTTTAAACAATTATTTTTATGAATATAACGATCAAGGTCAATTGATTAAAAGATATGGTGATAAATATGGTGATGCTAAGGAATTAGATTTTTTTACTTATCATTATAACGATAAAAATCAATTAGTGCGTCTTTTAGATCACAATAAAGTGGTTAAAAAAGAGTTTGAATATAACCAAAAAGGTCAATTAGCTAAAAAAACAGACTTTTATTTCTGGCAAACAGATCAAGCTTATACTATCACTTACAGTTACCAATATAACGAAAAAGGGCAAAAAATTAAAAAATTTTACCAAGGCATGGCGACTTATAATAAAAAAGGCATTTGCACCAAACCAAAGAAAAATTTTAATTTATTAGAAAATACATACGAATACAACCAAAAAGGACAAAGAATAAGAAAACGCGAACGTAATAATGCCGTTTGTAGGATGTATAGATATCACGAATAAAATATTTTTTATAAAAAGAAGAAGAATAATTAAAACTCGCTGTGTGAATTATCTTGAAAAAGAGAGCCTCTTTTAGAGACTCTCTTTTTTTAAAAAAACATTGACAAATCAATCTTTTTATTTTAAAATTATTAAGAACCCTAAAAAGTTTCTAATTTAATATATATTATCAATTAATAAGCAAATTGCCTCTTTTAAGAAAATGAACCTTTTGCAAAAAAGATTAAGAATATTTTTAATTATGTTATAATTAGAATATATGCTGGTGTGGCGAAATTGGCAGACGCATTTGACTCAAAATCAAACGAGGTTAAACTCATATCGGTTCAAGTCCGATCATCAGTACCAAAAAAATAATATTTATTCCTTATTCTCACATGAAATTCATGTGTTTTTCTTTTTATATCTCCCACTGATTTTAAAATTTAAAACTAAAAAGAGTAAAAAAATGTCTCATAAGTTCGAAGAATTTCTCCAAACCTTAAAAAAACCAGAATTACAACAATTTCAATTACAAGAAGTATTGGTAGATCCGTCCCACATTAGTTGGACCTTTTTTGTGACCGCGGAAGAATTCCCTTCTGAAGCTGCGCTTTTAGATGAATTCCGTAAACATTTACAAGAATTTATTAAAGTTCATACTGAAAAAAGCGTGAAAAACATGTCTTGCCATGTCCGTTATGAATTCCACCATTTTAACTATTTAAAAGATGAAAAAGTCTGGGAAAAACAATTCCAATATATTTTGCAAAAGAAAAAAACAGAAGCCAACGATTCTTTTTTAGATCTTTTCAATTCTACGCCGACTATCTCTTGGGAAGAGAAAAAAGCCGTCTTTCGCTTAAATCCGATTCTTTTAAAATATTTCCATCGAACTGATATTTTAAAGGAATTAAACACTTTTTTTATCCACCGTTATGGCATAGATTTAGAATTTATAACTGAATATCCAGATCTTTTAGTTCTATCAGAGTTAAAAGATCCTACTATAGGTGGTTTTAATAATCTAGATAAGGACGAATTAACTTCTGAAGAAAAATTTAAAATTAATTTAATTAATATTATCGCTCAAAAGCAGGAAAACGAAATATATAAGATTTTGGATCAAACGCCTTTGATTGATGTAGAGAATAAAACTTGTGAGTTTGATTTCCCTCCTTATTTAAAAAATACTCTTACTCAACTGGATCTTCTGCCAAGTTTGCAAAAATTATTTGAAGAAGAACACCAATGTTTTTACCAATTCCGTAATAAAGGTGATGTAATGGCTGAAAAAAGACAGCAACAATGGGATCATAACGGGTTACCTTTAATTTCTTTTAAAGATATTCCGGTTAAAAACAGCGCTTTAAAAACCTTTAAACAAAATAATCCCGCATTTAGGGTTAAAGGTTATGTGCAACAAGTGACCGAATCACCTATTAAAAATAACCAAAGCGTTTTAATTAAGTTTTTTTTATTAGACCCCGAAACCAAACAAGATTCTATCGAATATAAAAGTTTTTTTAACCAAAGTTATAAAGGTCAAACTAACACTTTTTACTCTCAAATTCAAAAAGATTTTCAAGAAGGTGTTTTAGTAGAAATAGAAACTTTTGTTGATTTTAACGCTAAAAACCAAGAATACTATTTTAATTTTACTCCTAAAAATGGGACTCCTAAATATCAAATTCTAGATAATGTGCCTTTGATGTACCAAAGACAAGATGATTATCCAGATAAAAAAAGAATTGAATTTCACCTCCATACGAAAATGTCTAATTTAGACGCGGTAACGAGTGTGAAAGATTATCTTGATATAGCTGAAAAATGGGGTCATGAAGCGCTTGCTTTTACCGATCATAATGGAGTTTATGCTTTTCCAGAAATAGAAAAACATCTGCGTGGTAAAAAAATAAAACCTATTTTAGGGGCTGAATTCGATTTTATCGCGGAAAAACCCCTTTATATCACTAACCAAGAGCAATATCCCCAATTCCCTGATTTTACCTTAAAAAACCATAAATACGTTGTTTTTGATTTAGAAACAACTGGTTTTTCTAAAATAAGAGATAAAATTATTGAAATATCGGCTGTGAGGATTGAAAATGGCAAAATCACAGAAGAAATGTTTGATGAATTAGTAGATCCACAAACCAAATTAAACCCAAGAATTCAAGAAATTACTCAAATTACGAACCAAGATTTAGAGGGCAAACCCACTATTGATGCAATTTTGCCGCAGTTTTTAGATTTTGTTAAAGGTTATACTTTAATCGCTCATAACGCCTCTTTTGATATGGATTTCTTATTGGAAAACGTGAAAAGATTAGGTCTTTTTTATGAACCTCAACCTGTGATAGATACTATGCCTTTATCGCAAAAATATTTCAGCCAATTTTTAAAGTTTTTTTCTTTAAAAAGATTGGCGAAAGTTTTTAAAGCTAAACCAACTTTAGAAGGTCATAGTCATAGGGCTTTATATGATTCCGAAACTACCGCTTTGGTTTATATTGAAATGGTGAAGAAATTAGAAGAACGAGAGGTACTGACTTTTTATGATTTAAAAGGGACAGCTGATGCTTTGTTTGAAAGATCTTATCATGTGAATGTTTTAGCGAAAAACCAAACCGGTTACCAAGATTTATTTTATTTAATTAGTGACGCTTTAACGCAAGATTTTTATAAAAAACCCCGTTTATTGAAATCTAAATTAAACCAACATCGTGAAGGTTTATTAGTTGGTAGCGGTTGTTTTGATAGTAATGTCTTTGAGGCAGCTTTAAACAAGAGTGAACAAGATTTAGCAGAAGTGATCGCTTTTTATGATTATATCGAAGTTCAACCGCTAAACGCCTATAAACATGTGATTTATGACTTAGGCGGCGATGATCCAGAGATTAACGCTCTGTCTATCGTGCAAAATACTTTGTTAAAAATCATTAACGAAGCGAGAAAACAAGGTAAAATAATTATTGCGACAGGAGATGTTCATTACCTGCATCAGTATGAAAAAATTTATCGTGAAATGTATATTAACGCTAAATTAATTGGTGGCGGTTTACATAAATTATCTAAATTTAGCTCTGAAAATTTACCTGATAACCATTTATTAACCACTCAAGAAATGTTGGATGCTTTTAGTTTTATTGAAGATGAATTATTGAGAAAAGATTTAGTCATTAATAATCCGCATTTATTGAACCAACAAATTGATAAAATTCAAATTTTCCCCCAACAGTTGTTTTCTCTGCAAGATGATACTTTCGCCCAAAATTTAAAGATTCCTAGTATTAAGCAAGAAATGAAGGTTTTAATTACGACTCGTATTGAAGCTTTATATGGCAAAATAGTGCACCCTTTAATTCAAGAAAGAATTGATAAAGAGTTGAAAAGTATTTTAGGAGATGATAACCAAAAAGACGCTAACCAAAACATTACTCCTATTTATTATTTATCTTATTTATTAGTTAAAAAATCCATGGAAGATGGTTATTCAGTAGGTTCTCGTGGTTCAATCGGTTCTTCTATTATTGCTAATGTGTTAGAAATTACGGAAGTAAATCCTTTAAGACCGCATTATCGTTGTCCCAAATGTCAATACACCGTGATGAAAATGACCGAAGAAGAGAAACAAAAGCCTTTATATCAAAAATACGTTAAAAAAGATGATCCTAATGATTATGATATTTTAGAACATACTTATTCTGGATATGATTTACCGGATAAAAAATGTTTCCAATGTAAAGTCAATTTTCGTAAAAACGGACAAGATATTCCTTTTGAAACCTTTTTAGGTTTTGAAGGTAATAAAACCCCAGATATCGATTTAAATTTCGCAGGAGATTATCAAAGTAAAGCCCATGATTATATTAAAGAGTTATTAGGGGAAGAACACGTTTTTAGAGCCGGCACCATCCAAACGGTAGCTAAAAGAAACGCTTATGGTTATGTAAAAGGTTTTGTCAAAGATAAAGGTTTGGATGAGGAAATA
This sequence comes from Poinsettia branch-inducing phytoplasma str. JR1, assembly GCF_000309465.1. Taxonomy (NCBI): domain Bacteria; kingdom Bacillati; phylum Mycoplasmatota; class Mollicutes; order Acholeplasmatales; family Acholeplasmataceae; genus Candidatus Phytoplasma; species Poinsettia branch-inducing phytoplasma. The sequence continues at coordinate 23,828 of NZ_AKIK01000041.1, read as the reverse complement.
CGTGTTTCGGAAATTAGCCGCAGGTCCACGATGATTGAAGGCGTGAAACGTTCAACAGGTCAACACCCAGGAGGAATCGTAGTAGTTCCCAAAGGGCATAAAATCTATGAAATTACGCCAGTTCAGTATCCTGCTGATGATACGGAATCCAAATGGAAAACGACTCATTTTGATTACCATTCTTTTGAAAATAATTTATTTAAAATGGATATTTTAGGCCATGATGATCCAATGTTAATTAAATTTTTCATGGATTATGTGAAAAAAAATCCTTCTTTATTCCCGTTTGATCGTTATCAAGATATTCCGTTAGATGATATTAAAGTATACGAATTATTCGCTAATAAAGAAAAGAATAAAACCTCTATCGCTGTGCCCGAATTTGGTACTAATTTCGTTATCGCGATGTTAAAAGATATTTATGACAAAGAGAAAAAAACTTTTAATTTCTCTACTTTAGTGAAAGTATCAGGTCTATCGCACGGAACGAATGTTTGGACTCAAAATGCGAAAGATATTTTAGCGGGTAAAGGTGATTTCCAAGAAGATATCAAGAAAAAAATTTCTTTTGACGAAGTGATCGCTTGTCGTGATGAAATTATGAATACTTTAATCGAAAAAGGCGTTGATGCTTTACAAGCTTTTGATATCATGGAGTTTGTCCGTAAAGGCAAACCTCATACTCATCCCCAAGAATGGGAAAAATTAATTTCTCCTGTAGAAGCTAAAATACCGCAATGGTATTTAAAATCTTTAACCAAAATAAAATACCTTTTTCCGAAAGCACATGCTGCGGCTTATGTTTTAATGGCGATGAGAATCGCTTGGTTTAAAGTCAATCATCCTTTATTGTTTTATAGTGGTTATTTCTCCAAAAGAGCCGATCAATTCGATTATAATGTCATGTTAAAAACAGCGCCCGAAATTGAGAAAGAATTGAGAAAAGCGGATAAAAATCCTGATGATGGACAAATCACTATGAAAAAAACCGTTAAAAACGAATTAACCGCGAAAGAACAAAGTCGCATTAACACTTTAAAAAATGCTTATGAAATGGTCCAATTAGGTTATCAATTTTTACCGATTGATTTGAATAAATCAGAAGCAAACGAATTTGTGATTGAAAATGATAAAGCTTTAAGAATGCCTTTTGTGGCTATTGATGGTTTAGGGCAAGTAGCGGCGGATAACATTGTGATGAACCGTAAAGAAAAATTATTCACTCAAGATGATTTTGTCAAAAGAGTGAAAATTAATAAAACTATTTTGAAAAAGTTTAAAGACGAAATGATAATCGAAAGATTGCCAGAAGAATAAATGATTTAAGTTTAGATTTAAAACCAAAATATGTTATAATAATGATAGATTATATAATATTTGAATATATTTTTATTATGATATAATTGTTATGTAAAAGTTTTTTAAATGTTATTTATTTTTGTTGTTCAAGATTTTTTAGGAAGCAATAAACGATATAAAATAAATTAAGGTGTGGTTTTCAATAAAAATAATTATAAGGTAGGTTTTTCATGTTAAAAGTTATTGTTATAGGGTGTACTCATTCAGGAACTGCTGCGGTTAAAACCATTAAAAAAAATTATAGCGATGTTGATGTAACTGTTTATGAGAGAAACGATACAGTTTCCTTCCTTTCTTGCGGAATAGCTTTATATATTGGCGGAGTTGTTCAAGATAGAAGAGGGTTATTTTATTCCAACCCAGATGAATTAATGCAAATGGGCGCTAATGTCAATTTAGAACACGAAGTTTTAAAAGTGGATTTTGATAAAAAAGAAATCGTTGTTAAAAACTTAAAAACTAACGAAGAGTTTGTGGATCGTTTTGATAAGTTAGTGTTATCTACTGGTTCTTGGCCAGTTATTCCTCGCTTAGACGGAATGGATTCTAAAAATTTATTATTATCCAAAAACTTTGCCCACGCCAACGAAATTATTGAATACGCTGCTGGCGTGAAAAAAATTACTGTTGTGGGTGCTGGTTATATTGGTGTTGAATTAGCGGAATCTTTCTCTCATCAAGGTAAAGAAGTAGTGTTGATTGACGCGGAAGAAAGAATCATGTCTAAATACTTAGATAAAGAATTTACTGATTTAGCTCAAGACGCTTTTATTAAAAATAACGTTAAATTGGCTTTAGGACAAAGAGTTTCTAAATTAGAAACTTCTAATGGGTTAATTACTCACGTACGCACTGATAAAGAAGTTTTTGAAACAGAAATGGTTATTATGTGTATTAGTTTCATTCCGAACACTAAATTGGTGAGCCATGGATTAAAAACGTCTCCTAATGGCGCTTTAGTAGTTAATGAATACTTGCAAACTTCTAATCCAGATGTTTATGCTTGTGGTGACTGTGTTAATATTTATTATAACCCGATACAAGAATCTAAATACATTCCTTTAGCGACTAACGCTGTTAGAATGGGAACTTTAATAGGAATGAACATTACAGAAAATAAACATAAATATTTAGGCACTCAAGGTACTAGTGGTATTAAAATCTATGATTTAAACATCTCTTCTACCGGTTTAACTGAAAATGTGGCTAAATTATTAGGTTTAAATTATGCTGCTGTAACGATCAGAGACGCTAACAGACCTGAATTTATGCCGGATTATGAATCAGCTTTATTAAAAGTAGTTTTTGATAAAAAAACACGTAATATTTTAGGCGGACAGATTTTATCTAAAGCCGACTTAACAGAAAAAATGAATACTTTGAGCGTATGTATTCAAAAAAATATGACTATTGATGAATTAGCGTTTGTAGATTTCTTTTTCCACCCTCATTTCAACAAACCTTGGAGTTTGTTGAACCTAGCGGGCTTGAAATCTTTAGAAATTAAATAATATCCGTAAGAACCTCAACTAGAAAGAAACTAAAAAAAATATATGTTTTTTATCTTTTTTAAAAAGATTTTTCTTTACTTATTAATTTTTTTAATAGGCAGTTTAGGAGGAGCTTTGTTTTATAAAAAAGCTCAAAATAATGAACCGTCTTTTTTAACTAAAAAAAGGATAGATATTGTTAGTAGTCAAATTCAGAACCAAATTGGTTTTCAAACTAACACTAACGAACCAAGCTTTAATTTGTATCACGAAATGTTGCATCATTGGTTAATCGCGATCAACGAAATAGATAAACAATTTTTCACTAAATAAGAAAAAGAAAGTTTTTTCAACAGATAAAATAAGCGTATGAAATATAACTTTGGGCTAAATTAATAAATTATTGTTATTCTTGATAATTATTAAGTTAGTCCAAACTTTCTTTATAAGTTGTTTTAACATCATTTTTTGGAAAAACCTCTTTTTATTGATCTTAGAAAGGTTTTAAACTAACTTTAAACCTTTTTATCGCAATAAACTACAAAATTTCTTAATTACACCTTTTTAGTATTTATAAAAGTGTTATAATGTTTAATGAAGAAGCTTTTATTATGATATCATTTAAAAGTCAATTAAATCTTTACCAAGAGATTGGTTAATTTAAAAAAGGAGAATTTGGATTAAAATTATGAAAAAATATCAATTACCTCAATTGCCTTATGCTTACGACGTTTTAGAACCTTTCATTGATACTAAAACAATGGAAATACATCATCAAAAACATCATCAAGCTTATGTCAACAACTTAAATATTGTTTTAGAAAAATATCCACAAATTAACGCTGATGATTTAGAGGTTTTATTAAAAGATTTATCTTTAGTGCCTGAAGAAGCAAGGACGGCTGTTAGAAATAACGGCGGCGGACATTATAATCATTCTTTTTTTTGGCAAACTTTACAAGTTAATAATGGTGCTCAACCTACTGGTAAATTAAAAGAATGGATCGAACGTGATTATCAGAGTGTCGAAAATTTAAAAGACCAAATAGCTTTAAAAGCAAAAACTGTTTTTGGCAGTGGTTGGGCTTGGTTAATTTTAAACCACCATCAGAAATTAGAAGTAGTTAGTACAGCTAACCAAGATACGGTTTTAAATTTAGGCTATCCTCTTTTAGGGATAGATGTTTGGGAACATGCTTATTATTTGCATTATCAAAATCGTCGCCCAGATTACATAGAAGCTTTTTATAATGTCGTTAATTGGCAACAAGTGGCTAAAAATTTAGAAGAAGCTTTGTTGAAAAAACAATGATAAATCCACAAACTAATTTGCATTACCACCAAATATATATGTTTCCTAAAAAGATGAAAGAACTAAGGGTCAAAATCATTAATAATTTATATCAATATGATTTTTACCACAATGAACTTCAAGTCAAAAACCCTAATGTTAACGAAAAGATCGTTCTTGTGGAACAATTAATTAATAATATTGTTTTAATCGATAATATTATTCAAAAAAATTTATACGATTATACTTTAGATAGATTGAATAAAGTTGATAAAGCTATTATTCGTTTAGCTACTTTCGAATTAATGGAAAAAAAACTGTCTCATAGAATTATTATTAACGAAGCGATTGAATTAACTAAAGAATATTCTTCTTTAAACAATAATAAACAATATAAGTTCAACAATAAGCTTTTGCAACTTATTTATGAAGACCTTGACAGCAATATCTATAAAAAGAGCTTTTAAAATAAAAGCTCGTTTTTTATGTCTTATGTTAATTTTTTTTAAAAAAGAAGAGATGTCTTAAAAAAATATGTTTTCTTTTGGTTCTGAATGGTTTTGTTTCTTAACAGATTCAAAGCCATCCTTAACTTTTCAAAAAGATATAAATGGCTAAAATAGGAACCAATAAAAAAATTAAGATAGCTAGAAAAATTACTAAATTAGTAACAGTAAACAATTTAGTTTTTTTCATTACTATTGGTGTTTTATTATTTTTTTTTAGTTTTGGCGGATTTTTTTTATTGTTTTTTTTCATGGAATTCTCTTTTCTTCATTGTTTATTTAGATCTCTCAAAAAGATCTATTTATTAATATTTTAAAGGAAAAACACTAAAAAAATACTTTTTATTTTATTTTTTTATTTTCGTTGGTTTAAAGACGGAAAATATTTACGTTATTACAAAAGAAAGGGTTGAAATAATGCAGACCTATCTTCAAGACAAATTAAAATTATTAAAATTTAAAACTATTACTCCGATACAAAAAAAATTTTTTGAGGAGTTTGATAAACCTTTTAACTTAGTAGGGATCGCTCCTACAGGAACAGGTAAAACGCACGCTTATTTATTGCCTATTTTAAGCAAAATAGACTGGAATAAAAACATGATTCAAGCGGTGATAGTTGTTCCTACTAATGAGCTTGTTTTTCAAGTTTTTAATATGTTAAAAGAAATTGAAAAACAAAATTCTAAAGTAAAGATTTTTTACGGTGGAATGGATAAACAAAAGATACTCTCTAGTTTGGAAAAAAAACAACCTCCTATTGTTATCACTACTTTAAGTAAGTTAAGCGAATATACCCAAACTTTAAACAAATTAAATATTTTTAAAGCTGCTTATTTAGTGTTAGATGAAGCGGATATGTTATTTGATCAAGAATCTTTAAATTGTTTAGACCCTTTATTGGTTAAATGGCGACCTAAAATATTATTATTTTCTGCTTCTATCACACCCGCTATGAAACCTTTCATTAATAAATATTTCGGCAAATCTTTATTTTTAGATGTTAATTCAGAACAAAAAATAAATTTAAAATATTACGCTTTAGAAAGTTCTTCTGATAAAAGAATCAATAATTTGGTTCATTTTTCTAAAACTTTAAACCCCTTTTTAGCCTTAATTTTTGTTTCTCATAAAAAAGACCAATTTATGGTTTATGAAGGCTTAAAAGAAGCTAATTTAAATGTTTTAAACTTTTCTTCTGATTTATCAGTTAAACAAAGAAAACAACATATGGCTGAAATTAAAAAAATGAAATATCAATATATTATTTCTAGTGATTTAACCGCTAGAGGGCTAGACTTAGATATTACTTGGGTAATTCATTATGATTTGCCGAGCCGTAATTTAGAGTTTTTCCAACACCGTAGCGGTCGTACAGGTAGAATGGGCAAAGACGGTAACGTTTTAGTGATTTATAACGAGAAAGATAAAACTTCCTTGGATAAAATTAAAAAACTTAATGATATTGTTTTTCATAATATTACTTTAACTAAAACAGGTTTCCAAGAAGAAGTTAAAAAAGAAGTTCGTACTAAGAAACAAACTCCTAATAATAAAATTAATCTTTCTTACAATAAATACAATTTTTATAAAAAAAATGATAAAATGAGTTTTCCTAATAAAAATGGTAAAAAAAATAACCCTCATTTTTCCAAAAGAAGAGATAAAAAAAATGATAAAAATAGGTAGTCATGTCCCTTTTAAAAAACCTTTAATGTATTTAGACTCTTTACAAAAAAGTTTATCTTTTGACGCTAATACTTTTATGATTTATACTGGAGCGCCACAAAACACTATTAGATCTGATTTGAACAATGCTAACTTATTAGAAACTTTCGAACAAATGAAACAACATAATTTAGACCCTAATGATTTAGTAGGTCACGCACCTTATATTGTTAATTTAGCCAACCCTTCTTTAGCGACAAGAACTTTCGCGATTGATTTTTTAACGAAAGAATTATATAGATTTGAACAAATGAAAATTGTTCGAATGGTGCTTCATCCTGGCAATAACATGAATAAAAACAAAAGAGAAGCGATAGAATTTATCGCTTCAGGTATCAACCAAATTTTTAAAAATACTGCTGATTTAAAGGTGGGGATAGCTTTAGAAACTATGGCCGGTAAAGGAAACGAAATAGGCGCTTCTTTTCAAGATTTAAAAGATATTATTACTTTGATTGAAGATAAAAAAAGAATTTCTGTCTGTTTTGATACTTGTCATGTTTTTGATTCTGGTTATGATATTAAAAATAATTTTGAATTAGTGATGGAAGAATTCGATTCTATTGTGGGTCAACAATATTTATCTGTTTTTCATATTAACGATTCTAAAAATGTTTTAGGTAGTCGAAAAGATCGTCATGAAAATATTGGTTACGGAAATATTGGTTTTGAAGCTTTAATTAATATTATTTATCATTCTTCTTTTTTATCTTTACCAAAAATATTAGAAACGCCTTTTATTAATGGTTTCGCCCCTTATAAAGAAGAAATAAAAATGATTAAAGAAAAAACCTTTAACCCTAATTTAAAAAAAGTTTTGAAGAAAAGGTTTAAAAAAATATAAAAGACTCATTAGACGATAAAGAAATGAGAGAAATGAAAAAGCTATGTAAAAACACATAGCTTTTTTGTTGTTTAATAACTGGTTTTTCTTTTTTGGCAGACACAAAAGAGTTATTTTTAGCAAAAACTTTTAGTAAATGTTATGAGAAATAATTTCTGAGAGATAAGTTTATATTTCTTCTTAAACATAGCCTTTTGGACAAGTTTTTAACCCGTTTTGATTTGGATAAGGCATAAAAAAATGTATAAATTTTCTCCACACCCTTGAAAAAAAAAAAAAAACATATATAATGTATATTGATATGTGGAAATTTATTAAATAATATAAAAGGGAGCATTTTTTATATATGTCAAAAATCAAAAATAGTAAGAAATTAGTAATTATAGTTTATAGCGTTTTATTAGGCGTTTTATTAGTTTGTGGTACGCTTTATTTTTATAAACGTGGAAAAGGGACAGATAAGGCGGCAAAAGAAACTGTTAATATGGTTTGGGCAGCAGATATTCAAGGTTTCGATCCTACTGACAAAATACATTCCAGTTCTTCATTTTCCGAAATGCTTTATTTAGCCGTTCACGATACTTTAATTGTTGAGGATAAAGTTAAAAAAACAGTTGGTAGGTTGGCTGAAAAATGGGTTAAGGTCGGGAATGAAATTACTTTCACTCTTCGTGATAATATCTTTTTTCATAATGGCCAACCTGTAACAACCGAAGATGTTGTATATTCTCTTCAAAAAGGAATAAACAACAATAATAATGATTATTCAGATATTATTCAAGATTTGAATGTTTTAGATGATAAAAAAGTAAAAGTTACAATTAAAAATGATCTTTTATGGTGGACTTCTTTTTTAGAAAGATATAGAATTTTATGTAAATCTGAAGTTGAAGCTGACAATGATAAAGGTGTTAAAGTCGGTGCAGGCCCATATAAATTAGTTAATTATGAACGCGATGACAAAATGTCGTTGGAACTTTTTGAAAATTATTGGAACAAAGAAGCCATTAAAGAAAGTCCGAAAAAATTGATGGTTAAAATTCAAAAATCATTTGAAACCACTTTACAAGAATTAGAAGCAGGAACAATTGACTTAGCTACGGAAGTTCCCTCTGATAAGGTTAATTCTTTAAAAGAAAAAATATCTAACGGAACACTTAAAGGTTTAGAAATAGTAGAAAATATAAACGCTTACGGTTCGCAAATTTATATGAATGCAGCGCGCACAAAAAAACCAGCACGTCAAGCGATAAGTTTAGCTTTAAATTTCCCTCCAATGATTTCTGCTTTACAATTGCCTGTAACACCCTTAGATGCTTACGTTCCAAGCTGTTTAGTTGGACACAATGAACAAATTAAACGCAAATACGATATGGACGAAGCTAAAATAATAGTAAGCGGATTATCAACTGAAGATAAAAAAATTAAATTAGGTTACGCCAGCAAAGAAAGCCCTCAACTTCCTAATAAAATAGCAGAAAGTTTAAGAGAAGCTGGTTTTGATGTTACAACAGAAGAAGCTGAATTTAATGCTTTTTTAGCAGAAGCGAAAGAACCTACTTCTTCCTATAATATGGTTTTAATAGGCGAATTGCATGAAATGGGTTACGGCCACAAAGCTTTATGTGATTTTTTCTTAAAGGATTCTGCAAATGCTTTCCCTCACATTCAACAAGGCGATGCAACAGATAAAGCTAAAGGCGAAGTGATAGATTCTAAATTGAGACAAGCTCAAAAAGAAAGTAATTTAGACACATATACAACTTTAGTAAAAGAAGTTCAACAAATTTTAAATGATGAAGTTTATGTAATACCTATTTACGAAGGAAAAAGATACTTTTTAAAATCTTCTAAAATAAAAGACTTTACATGTGATATTTTTTCTAGAATAGATTGGGAAAAAATAAAAAAATTAGCATAAAAAAACAATGATGAGTTTAATCCGAATTACATATTTTTATATTTGGGTTAAAAACCATCATTCTTTTTTTAAATAATAAAATAATTTTGAGGATAAAAAATGATAAAATACATTTCAAAAAAAATTTGTTATAACATGATGATTTTTATATCTGTTATTTTTATAAGTTTTTTTGCCGTTAAATTAATACCTGGCGATCCTATTAGTGCGATTGCAGGGTTGAAAGGCTGCAACCCAGCACAAAGAAAAGTTTTAGAACGCGACTTAGGCTTTGATTTGCCTTTGTTAAAACAATTTACCAACTATTTAACACAAATATTTTTTCATTTTGATTTCGGCAAATCGTATTATAATGATAAATTGCCAGCCGTAAAATTATTTTTTAAAGCTTTCAACAACACTTTTAAATTAGCGCTATTGAGCACTTTAATTGGTTCTTTATTAGGCATTTTATTCGGAGTTCTTTCGTCTTATTGGCAAGGTAAGAAAAAAAACTTACTTTTAAACGGTCTTTCTGTTTTTGTCATGTCGTCTCCTACTTTTGTTATCGCTTTTTTAATGCAATTATATTTAGGAAAAATGTTTCATTTGCCTAGATCAGGTTTTGACACTTTGCAAGCGATGATTTTACCTGTTTTAAGTTTATCTTTAGTCGTGAGTGTTTCGGTTTTTAAAATAACTCAAACCAGTATGAAAGAAACATTAGAACAACCTTATATTAAAGCAGCTTACGCTAAAGGATTGTCCAAAAATCATATTATGTTTAAATATGCTTTAAAAAACGCGTTAATTCCTGTTGTGGCTCATATAGTTTTAATGTTTAGTTATTTAATCGGTGGAGCTATAATTACTGAATTTGTTTTCAACATTAAAGGAATTGGAAGTTTAATTATCTCATCATTCGAGAATAGAGATTATTTAGTATTACAAGGCAGCATCATTTTATTAGCTTTATTCATTAGCCTTTTTAACTTATTGTTAGATTTTGTTTACGCTTTATTAGAACCTCGTATAAATAAAAAAGTTTAAATGCATAAATTTTCAAAGAAAGGATAATCAAATTTAAATGTTAAAAATAAAAAAAATACCACAATCGATTCATACGATTTTTAAAACAATCAAAAGCAATAAAAAGATTTTAATTGGTTTTTTATTTTTAACCCTTTTAATTGTATTCTCTTTTGTGATGCCTTTTTTTTCTTTTATCAAAAATCCTAATGTATCACCTTATAAACGCTTACAAGGAATTAGTTGGACCCATTGGATGGGAACTGATTCCACTGGTAGAGATTTATTTAGTAGAGTGATATATGGAGCTAAAATTTCTTTACAAATAGCTTTTTATTCTGTTGTAATAAGTAGCATAATAGGTTCTTGTTTAGGAATTATGGCGGGTTATTTTAGAGGATTTTTTGATACTGTGATTAATTTTGTATGTGATATTTTGGTAGTTTTTCCTGATGTTATTTTAGCTATCGTAATTATGTTCTTTTTAAATAAAAGCATGACTTCGTTAGTGATTGTTTTAATTATTTCCCGTATTCCTTCTTTTATCAGAGTGATGAGAGCTAATACGATGAAAATAAAACAAAAAGATTTTATTAAAACTTCTAAAGCGTTAGGGGCGAGCGATATCAAAATTATTTTTAGACATGTTTTACCTCATTTAACGTCTTTTTTCATCATTCAAATTACTTTAAGCATGTCATCCGCTATTCTAACTGCTTCAGGATTAGGTTTTATCGGTTTAGGACTAGATCCACAAATTCCTGAATGGGGAAGTATTTTAAGCTCCAGTAAAAGCGATATAAGATGGCATTTTCATCTGTTTTTAGGGCCTTTCATTGTGATCGTTTTAACGTGTTTATCTTTTAATTTGATAGGTTCTGGTTTGATGGAATATTTTGACCCTAACAACGAACAATAAGAATAATAAATCTTTTTTCAACTAATCGGAAAAAGATGGCTAACCAAAAGATTTCTTGAGGATGATAAAAGAATGATAATTGGTTCCCTCTAAAAAGATTTCTTTTTAATAAAAAAACGTGGTTTTAAGTCTTATTTAAACAAATAAAAAGGATTTGAAAAAAATGATAAAAAATAAAATTTTAATTCAAACACAAAATTTATCTAAATTTTTTGATTTAAAAAAGGCTTTTTTGAAAAAAAATAATATCGTTTTAAAAGCTAATAATAATATTAATTTATCCGTTTTTCAAGGAGAAACTTTAAGTGTTGTGGGCGGCTCTGGTTCGGGAAAATCAACTTTAGGACAAACTATTTTACAAATTGAAAAACCTACTTCGGGTAATGTTTTTTATTATAACGATGAACAGGAAATAGATTTAACGCTTTTATCCAATAAAGAAACACGTTTATTGAGAAAAGACTTACAAATTATTTTCCAAGACCCTTTTTCTTCTTTAAATCCTCATTTGAAAATAGGAGATATTATTGGCGAAGGTTTATTGATTCATAAAATGGCGAAAAGTAAAAATGATCCTGAATATAAAAAGATGATTTTGCAGATGATGGAAAAATGTGGAGTTGATTTATCTTTTTATAATCGTTTCCCTCATCAATTATCTGGCGGACAAAGACAAAGGATATCTATTGCTAGAGCTTTGATTTTAAAGCCTAAATTTGTCGTTTGTGATGAGATAGTCTCAGCCTTAGATGTTTCTATTCAAGAGCAAATTTTAACCCTTTTAGATGATTTAAAAAAACAATATCAATTGACTTTTTTGTTTATCACTCATGATTTAGGAGTAGCGCGTTATATTAGTGATCGTATAGCGGTTATGCATTTGGGTAATTTAGTGGAATTAGCTACTACAGAGAAAATTTTTAAAAATCCTCAACACCCTTATACTAAACAATTATTAAAAGCTATTCCTAAGTTAGAAACAGAAAAAGAAAATTATTTTAAAATTACATATGAAACTGATAAAGTCTCTTTTTTATACATAGCAGGTCAAAACGATCTAGATTGGTACGAAGTGTCTCCTAATCATTTTGTTGCTTGTACTGTTAAAAATAAAAAAACCAGTCAAAAGGATGGCAAAAAAGCATGAGTTTATTAAAAGTTAATAATTTACATACTTATTTTCAAACTCAAAAAGGTTTCATCAAAGCTGTGGAAGGGGTTAGTTTTGAATTGGAAGAAGGACGCACTTTAGGTATTGTAGGAGAATCTGGCAGTGGTAAAAGCCAAACGGCTATGTCTATTTTACAATTGTTTGAACCCAATCAAAAAATATACCAAGGAGAAATTGTTTTTAACAAACAAGTTATTTCTAAGTTTAACGCTCAAGAAATGCAGAAAATTCGTGGTAAAGAAATAGCAATGATTTTCCAAGATCCTATGGCAAGTCTGAATCCAGTTTTTAAAATTAAACACCAAATAATGGATGTTTTAATGTTACACCGTAAAATGAACAAAAAAGAAGCTTATAATAAAGCTTTAGAAATGTTAGATAAAGTAAAAATTAAAAATCCCCAAATGATTATGGAATCCTATCCTTATCAATTATCCGGCGGCATGTGTCAAAGAGTTATGATTTCGATTGCTTTAGTTTGTGAGCCTAAAATTTTAATAGCTGATGAAGCGACTACTGCTTTAGATGTTATCGTGCAAAAAGAAATTTTAAACTTAATGAATGAATTGAAAACAGAACAAAAGATCTCTATTTTGTTCATTACTCATGATTTAGGGGTTGTTTCTCAAATGGCAGATGATATTATCGTTATGTACGGAGGAAAAGTGGTAGAAAAAGGTTCTACTAAAGCGATCCTACATAATCCTCAACACCCTTATACTAAATCATTATTAGCTAATTTTAAAAAAACCGGTATATAAACCTGTTGATATAAAGGATTATTGCCAAATATGATAAAGATAAAAAAGACCCTTTAAAAGGGTCTTTTTTATTATTGGAAAAATTATTTTTTTTTTTTTTAAATTTTGGTTTATTTTTTCCATTAATTTGTGATTTTTTAACCGTTTTTATTACAAAAATTAACATGAAAATTAACAAAACGAAAGTTGACTAAATGTATGACATTTTCGGCGCTCATGAATAATTAATATTCCTCCTTTTTATTTTTACGAAAAGATTTGATAAATGGGAATAAAAGCAGAAGTAAGATAATGAATAAATTGATAAATAATAAATAATTATCTTGTGGCCTTGGGTGAGCGTAAACTTCATTCCAAGAATCATTTATTTCTTTTTTCGTTTCTTTATTATATTGATACATTTGATCGCCGTCTTTTATTTCAATCTGTAATTCGCCATCTTTTGTTTCCTTATAAGGCGAATCGTAACCGATAAATTCGGCGTTTTTGCTTATATTTTTTTCTTCCAACAAGAAGTTGATGAATTCATAAACTCCTTTGGTGTTTGCGTTTTTCGGTAACACGATGCTATCAACCCAAATATTGGTACCTCGTTCTTTTTCGTCGCCTTCATCAAAAGGATAAAAATCTAAATTTTTATTTTGTTTCATTAAGAATCTAGCGTCACCGGAATAAGTTAAAGAAATATCGTATTTTTCTTCACCTTGGATTTTCATTTGATCAAGAAGTTGATCAGTAACAAAAGATAATTTATTATTGGTTTTTTTCAAGTCTAATAGCCACTCTTTAGCTTTAATGATTTGATCTGAAGTAGGGTTTTTAATATTCCCACCAGTAGCCTTTAAACCAATAAAAATACCTTCAAAAGAATTATTATATAAAGAAATTTTCTTTTTCGGATTCATCATTGAATTTTTCCAATTTTGGATTTCATCCTTGTTTATTTTTTCTTTATTATATAATAAACCTAAATTTCCCCAAAAATAAGGAATAGTGTAAGGTTTTATATTTTTAGGTAATTTATTATCATATACGCCTTTAAATGTTTTTGTCAATTTATCTATTTCTTTTTTTTCTTTAAATTTATCAATTTTATTGTAATCAATTTTTTCCAATAAATTCGGATCTTCTTTGTTTAATTTTTCTATCGCGTATTCACTCAAAATAGCAATATCGTATTTATCCCCGGCTTTAATTTTATTAACAGCCAATTCATTAGAAGAAAAAAAACTTTGTTTAATGACGTAGTCTGTTGATTGTTTGTTAAATTCAGTTATAAGACTTGGTTCTATAAATTCACCCCAATTAAACAAAATAATAGTTTGTTTTTCTGGATGAGAAGAGTCTTTTCTAATTATTTTATGTGCTAAATAAAAAACGCTAAAAAAGACCATCAAAAGACCGATCCACAAAAGATATTTTTTTTTATTCATGTTTTTTAGAGTCTTTTCTTAATTTTAAATAATTTAATAAAATTTTACTTAGCACAAATAAAATTAAAATAGATGATAAAGCGTTAATAGTAGGATTAACGGTTCCTTTTAAGCTATAAATATAAGCGGATATATTTTGATAGTCTGCTCCACCAGCGAAATAAGAAATGATAAAATCATCAAAAGATAAAGCGAAAGCGATACTCGCGCCAGCCAACATCGAACCTTTTAATTGAGGCAAAAATACTTTGATAATGGTTTGCAAGGGTGTAGCGCCCAAATCATAAGAAGCTTCAATTGAATCTATATCTAAAGTAGAGGATTTAGCGTAAACAGTGACCAAAACATAAGGTACACTAAAAGAAATATGAGCTAATAACATACGCCAAAAACCACTAGTTAAACCCACAAAACTAAATAAAACAAACAACGCTAAAGCGTTAATTATTTCTGGAAGAATGATTGGCAATTGGTTAACATTTAAAATCGCTTTACGCCATTTCTTTTTATAATTCATTAAAGAAATAGCTGCTAAAGTGCCAAAAATAGTAGCAAAAAAGGTTGATAAGAAAGCGATTTGAAAAGTAACTATAATAGCGGATTTAATCGAATTATCTTGAAATATTTTATAATACCATTTAATCCCAAATTGGTTAAAATGCACTAAAGACGCAATTCTTCCTTCGTTTTCATTAAAAGAAAAAATAATTAAGGAAATAATAGGAAGATAAATAAAGATCATCATCAAAACCAAAAAGAGGGAGGAAAAATTAGTTTTATTTTTCTTTTGCATAATCATTATTACCTTTATATTTGTTACTTTTTTTAAAAAAAGTTAAAATTAAAAACATTAACAAAGTTAAATTAACTGCCATTACACAAGCACTTTTGATATCTCCGTTTAAAAAGGTGGTATTTTCAATTAGTTCGCTAATAGAAGTAACGGTAGTGGGTCCTAAATATTTAGGTACAATAATATTGGTAACTATTTGTAATAAAATTAAAACAGTTCCGGCTAAAACCCCTGGCAAAGATAAAGGGAAAATAATTTTAGTAAAAATTTGTTTTTCGTTAGCTCCTAAATCTTTTGCTGCTTCCACCAAGTTAGGATCTATTTTAACGATACTCAAATAAATAGAAACAAACATATAAGGTAAAAATAAGTAAATATAACCAATAAACATAGCGATATCGCTTTCTAAAATCCTTATACTGAAAAACCTTTCCATTAAAGAAAAAATTTGCACCAAAGCTTGGGTTTTTAAAATCATATTAATCCAAATAGTCCCATTAATCAATAAAACTAAGATCGGTTGGATTAAGACATGACGTTTAGAAACGATATAAGCCAAAGGATAAGATAAAAGGATAATTAAAAAAGTAGCGATAACAGCGATCGAAAACGACCTCAATAAGACATAAATAAAATTAAGATTCTTATAAAAGTTTTGATAATATTCAGTGGTAAAAACTATTTTGACTAATTTTTGGTCGTTATATTGTTGAAAGGAATCAAATAAAATAATTAAAATAGGCACAATCACTAAAGAAACAATAATGATAAAATACGGCAAAAACAACCATTTATAAATTTTATTTGTTTTGTTGGTATTTGAGGATGACATATTTGTTTACCATACTTCCATAATATGTAAATCTTCTGGATTGAAAGTAATCCCTACTTTGCTATTCACTTGCACAAAATCCGTTGTATGGATTAAATAATTACGATGTTTATTGTTAATAATTACTTCCCAATGAACTCCTTTAAATAAAACAGATTGGACTACCCCTTGGATTAAACCATCTTCCCATTTAATAATATCAATATCTTCCGGACGAATCACTACATCTACTTTTTGATTTTCATCAAAACCACGATCTACACAAACAAATTCTTTATCATCAAACCACACTAAAAAATCTTTTTTCATCACTCCAGGAATTAAATTAGATTCCCCGATAAATTGGGCGATAAATTTATTAGCTGGTTCGTTATAAATATCTTGGGGAGTGCCAATTTGTTGAATTTCGCCTTGTTTTAAAACTACGATTTTATCACTTAAAGCCAAAGCTTCTTCTTGGTCGTGTGTCACAAAAATAAAAGTAATTCCAGAATTTCTTTGAATTTCTTTTAGTTCGTATTGCATTTCTTGTCTTAATTTTAAATCCAGAGCCGCTAAAGGTTCGTCTAACAATAAGACTTTGGGTTTATTAATCAAAGCTCTCGCGATAGCGACTCTTTGTTGTTGACCACCTGATAAACGGTTAATATCTCTATTTTCAAACCCCTTTAAACCAACTAATTTTAAATAATGCAAAACAGTCTTTTTGATAAAAGCGTCTTTTTCTTTATAAGTTAAAAGGTCTTTTTTTAAAAGAGTTAATTTTTTTTGGTGTTCTTGATTAATCAGTTTTATTTTTTCTTTTAACTCTTGGTTTAATGCTTTGATGTCTGGCGCAAAACCCACCTTGAACCAGCGTTGTAACCAAGTCTTTTTAGAGGCGGTTTTAGCCATTATTTTTTTTTGATAAGCTTCAATTAAAGCGTTCATCTCTTGTTGAGCTTTAATCTTTAAAGCTTTGATTTTTTTGTTAGTTTCATAATTTAAATCTTTTATTTTTAAACCAAAAGCGATATTTTCTAAAACATTTAAATGAGGAAATAAAGCGTATTTTTGAAAGACAGTGTTAATTAATCTTTTATGCGGCGGCACATCAACAATGCTTTGATTGTTGAAAAGAATATCTCCACTACTAAAATCATCAAAACCACCGATAATTTTTAAAATAGTGGTTTTTCCGCATCCTGAAGGGCCTAATAAAGTCACAAATTCATTAGTTTTGATTTCTAAGTTAATATCTTTTAAAATAATTTGACTATCGATGACTTTATTAATGTTTTTTAATTCGATTAAATTGCTCATGTTTTTTAACCTCTTGTGAACAAATTAAATCACCTTTAGGCTTTTTAAGCTATTAAAGACAATTTAAATCTTAATTGTCGTTGGCCGAAAGAATAGCTAAAAAGGCTTTTTGAGGTAATTTAACTCTTCCTATTGTTTTCATTTTCTTTTTACCTTCTTTTTGTTTGGAAAGAAGTTTTTTCTTCCTAGTAACATCACCACCATAACATTTATCAATCACGTTTTTACGCATCGATTTAATCGTTTCTCTGGTGATAATTTTTTTCCCTAAAGCCGCTTGGATTGTAATTTCAAACATTTGTTTGGGAATCATGGTTTTTAAAGTTTGACAAATAGCTTTACCTCTGTTATAAGCGAAATCTTCATGTACGATAAAAGACAACGCTTCCACTACTTCAGAATTTAATAAAATATCCATTTTTTTCAATTTACTAGGGCGATAATTATCTAATTGATAATCAAAAGATGCATAACCTTTAGTCGCGGATTTTAATTTATCAAAATAATTATAAATTACTTCGGAAAGAGGCAATAGATAATTCAGAGTTACCCTTTGATCGTTTAAATATTGAATATTCTCTAATTGGCCTCTTTTATTTTGAGAAATCTCCATGACTGCTCCAATATACATTTCCGGACAAGTGATAAAAGCGTTAATATAAGGCTCTTCTACTCTTTCGATAGATTGGTTATTAGGCCATTTGTTTAAATTATCAATAATAATTTTTTTATTTTGTTTAGTAAAAACATGAAAAATTACCGAAGGAGCGGTAATAATTACTTCGATACCGAATTCTCTAACAATTCTTTCTTGGGTAATTTCCATATGTAAAAGACCTAAAAAACCAATCCTAAAACCAGAACCTAAAACATTAGAATTTTCTTTTTCATAAAGTAAAGAAGAATCGTTTAATTTTAATTTTTGTAAAGCTTCTTTTAGACTTTCGTATTTACTTGTATCCGCTGGATAAAGTCCACAAAAAACTACAGGATTGATTTGACGATAACCCGGTAAAGCTTCTACATTATTGTGTTTTTGCAAAGTAATAGTATCGCCCACTCTTACAGCGTCCATATTTTTAATAAAAGCAGTTAGATAACCTACATCGCCTGCTGCTAAAAAATCTTTTTTAAAAGGATGAGGGTTAAAAATACCTACTTCAATCACTTCATAAACAGTTTTACTCGCCATAAAACTGATTTTATCGCCTTTTTTAACTATGCCGTTAATAATCCTAATATAAGGAATAACTCCTTTAAAAGTGTTAAAAGCGGAATCGAAAATTAAGGCTTGTAAAGGTTTAGAAGCATCCCCTTGAGGCGGTTTGATGTTAGTAATGATTTGTTCTAAAATTTCCGCCACTCCTAAACCAGTTTTACCACTAGCGGAAATAATAGCATTCGTATCTAGTCCTAACGTATCTTGAATAGCTAATTTAGTTTTTTCTACATCAGCGTTGGGCAAATCTACTTTATTTAAAACCGGAATAATGGTTAAATTATTTTCTAAAGCTAAATAAACGTTGGATAAGGTTTGGGATTGAATTCCTTGCGAAGCGTCTATTATTAATAAAACCCCTTCACAAGCGGCCAAAGCACGTGAAACTTCATAACTAAAGTCCACGTGTCCTGGGGTGTCAATTAAATGCATAATATATTCTTCCCCATCTTTCGCTTGATAAAGAATTTCCACTGAATTTAATTTAATAGTAATACCGCGTTCTTGTTCTAAATCCATCGAATCTAAATATTGAGATTTCATGGACCTTTTTTCAATGGTGTTAGTTATTTCTAAAATTCTATCCGCTAAAGTTGATTTTCCATGGTCTATATGAGCGATAATAGAAAAATTACGTATTTTTTTTTGTCTTTGGTTAATTTTATCAAAATTCATATCAATAAACAACTTTCTTCTTTAAAAAATGAGTTTCTGATATTATTTTACCTTTATTTTAATCTTTATGGTTAAAAGAAAGGTAAAATTCGAAAATTATCATGTTTTATGTTGAAATTTGGTTCTTTTGTTTTTAATTTCTTCTACAAAAGAAAGGTAATTATTATATCTTTTTAGAGGAATAGAACTATTTTTTACCGCTTCTTTGACTTTACATTTGTTTTCATTAATATGTAAACAACTATAACCAAAAAAACATTCTTCAGATAAAAGGACAAAATCATTATAAAAATTTTTAATTTCTTCAGCTTTAATTTCTGATAAATCTAGTTTCGAAAAACCAGGAGTATCCGCTATATATCCTTCATGGAAAAAAAACAATTTCGAGTTTTTGGTAGTATGCTTCCCTCTGCTTAAATGTTTAGAAACTTCTTGAGTTTTTAAATTAAGCGAAGTTAAAGAATTTAATAAAGTAGATTTACCTACTCCGGTTTGTCCGGCTAAAATGGTGACTTGCTGTTTGAAAAGAGGGTATAAAACATCTAAACCCTCTTTATTAGTTTTAGTAACATAAAAAACCTGATAAAATTTTTCATAATAAGATATTTTCTCTTTTAAAAGATCTATTTTGGATGGTTCCACTAAATCTGTTTTAGTAAAAATTAAAATTATTTTTAAACGGAATCTTTGCAAAATAATTAAAAATTTATCTAATAATTTAAATTGAAACTTCGGATTTACCAAAGAAAAGACTAAAAAGACTTGGTTGATATTAGCGATACTAGGTCTTTGCAATTCGTTAGTACGGGGAACAATGCTATCAATTAAAAATTGGTTTTTTTTACGTTCAAACATGACTATATCGCCCACTTTTATTTTGGAATAATCCGCAGTATCATAATTATTTTTAATATTTTGTATTTTCCCTTTAACTTGGGCATGAATTTTTTTTTCAGTTTCTAGATCGACAATAACATAATCTTTAGCTAAAAATTCAATTATAATTCCTTTGCGCAAAAAAATGAACCACCTTATCTGATTTGGACTTGAAACAATTGTTTTAATTTATCTTCTATTTTAGTCATTATTTCTTCAACATTGTTTTTTTGTAAACTTTGTTGAGCGTCTTTAAAAGTAAACCTGAAAGATAAGGAATATTTATCAGTCGATAAATCTTTATTTTGATAAAGATCTAAAAGTTCGTATTTGACTAAAATATCTGATACTTCTTGTTGTAAAAATAAAGATACTTCTTCAAAAGTGTAATTTTGGTTAATTAAAAAACTTAAATCTCTAGTGATAGAAGGGAATTTATTAATATTTTGAAAAACGATAGGTTTTGTTTCATCAAAAAAGCTATCTTTTAAAGTGATATCTAAAAGGAAACTTTTTTTCAGATGATAAGCGTTATTAACATTAGGGTGTATCTCGCCAATAAAACCAATTTTTTCGTTATCTAGGACAATATTAGCTTGTCTACCAGGGTGAAGGTTCGCATATTCCTTAGTTTTTACTAACTTTAAATCTATGTTTAAAAAGAGTTGAATTCTTTCCAAGACCCCTTTTAACACAAAAAAAGAACTTTCGATATCTTGTTTCAACCAACCGGAATTGAAAAATAACCCACTTAAACCTAAAGATAAATGCATGATTTCTCGGTCGGCATAATAAGCTTTACCAATTTCAAAAAAAGCGTTATTTAGGATATTATTTTTTTGATTGAAACTTAAGACTTCTATCATATTAGCGGCTAAATTTTGTCTTAAAATGGTTTTTTCTTTCGAGATAGGTTTAGTTACTGAAACATACTCTTGACTATCAGAAAATATTTTAAAAAGAGTTTCGTTTAATAAGCTATAAGTTTTTACTTCCATAAAACCTAAATTAGCTAATAAATTTCTTAATTTATATAAACCTTGTTGACGGTTAGTTCTTAAACCAATAGTTTTATATTGGCTTTGTTCTGAAACGCCCATATCATTATAACCATGAATACGAATTAAATCAGAGATAACATCTTCATAAAATTCCGCATCATAACGTCTAGATGGACCAACCACTTGAAAAACGTTATTTTCTGAAGTTTTAATTTGGTAATCTAATTTAGTTAAAATATCTATTACTTCTGGGGAGGAAAAATTAATCCCAGTTTTTTTATTAATCTTTTCTAAAGAGAAAGTTAAAACAGGGTTTTGACGTGTGTTCAGACGAGAAGAGACCATTTTTTGGTTTACTTTAACTGAAGTTAATTCTTGTAATAAAGAAGTCGCTTTATCTAAAGCTTCTTTTAATAACGCTTGATCAATCCCTCTTTTAAAACGTAAAGCGTTTTCATTTTGAATATTTAACCTTTTACTCGTTTGAAAAACATTTTCTGTTTGGAAAGCAGTTGTTGAAAGAATTATTTCTCGTGTTTGGTGATTAATGTTGTATTCAGCGGCATTAATTATTCCCGCTACTGAAATAACTTTTTTATTGTTGGTAATCACTATATCTTCTTCGTTTAAAAGATATTCGTTCTTCTCAGCATCAACCACTTTTTGTCCTGAAAGAGCTTGATTAATTTCAATAGTGGGTTTTTTTAAATCACTAGCATCAAAAGCGATGATAGGAATGCCATATTCGATCATAACTAGGTTCATAATATCCACTACATTATTAACCGGTTTAATATGACTGGTATTTAAAATATTTCTTAACCATAAAGGGCTGGTAGTTACTTTCACATCCGTTAAATAACGTAGATTATATTCCCAACAATGATCGTTATTGATTTTCACTTGAAAAGGGTTAACTTCTTGTTCTTCTTGAATAGGTTCATAAGAAGGGGCGATAAATTTAAGAGGTTGTTCGGGCGTGGAAATAGCGGCTAAATCTTTCGCAAAACCAATATGAGACAATAAATCTGCTTTATTAGGAGTTAAAGATAATTTCACAAAAGAACCTTGTAATTGAAGATATTCTAGAGCTGATTGTCCTACTTGAGCGTCATCGCCTAAAAGTAAAATCCCCTCTTCGGCGTTTTCTTGGTCTGTTAAATATTTCAGATTTAAACCGATTTCTTCAGCGGAACAAATCATACCGTTAGATTCGACCCCGCAAAGGGTTTTTTTCTCAATAGTCGTTTTAATAGCATCTAAATAAGACCCACTTTGGATTACTACTACTTTTTTATTGACCGCTAAATTAGAAGCTCCACAAACAATAGATAAAACTTCCTTACCAATATCAACTTGCACTAAATTAAGTTTAGCTGTCTGAGGTATTTTTTCAAATTGTACTATTTCCCCTATAATTAACTCTTGGTTAGGGTTAATAAGGTCTGAAGCTTCAACTTCAATAATATGGTTATTGACTAAATATTTTAAATCATTAGGCAGTGGGAAAATATATTTTTTTAAGATATTTTCGTTAATTATCATAAGATAACTCCTTGTTAGTAGATGATTTGAATAAAAAAAAGATGGTAAAAACTATTTACCGAATTGTTTTAAAAAACGCATATCGTTATTATAAAAATGACGAATATCTTTAATGCTGTATTTTAACATTGTGATTCTTTCGATGCCGATCCCAAAAGCGAAACCTTGGAAAATTTCTGGATCAAAACCACCGTTTTTTAAAATTTCGGGATGAATCAGCCCTGCTCCCATAACTTCTAAATAAACGTCTTTTTCGCCTTTTTGTTCGATAATTAGATCAACTTCTAAACTAGGATTAGTAAAAGGGAAATAAGAAGGGCGGAATAATAATTTCTGTTCTGGACCGAAAATGTGTTGCATAAACATAATAATAGTTTGTTTTAAATCCATTAAAGTAGTGTGTTGATCAATCACGAAGCCCTCTAATTGGGTAAATTGATGACTATGAGTCGCATCATCTTTATCTCTACGGAAAACATTGCCATAAGAGATAATTTTTAAAGGTTGCGAATTACTCGCTAACATAGCTTGAATTTGGACAGAAGAAGTGTGGGTTCTTAAGAGCGATTGAGGGTTAATATTTAAATAAAAAGAATCCTGCATGTCTCTCGCTGGATGTTCTTTACCAATATTCATTAATTCAAAATTATACAAATCACTCACAATTTCTTTACCATCATAAATAGAATAACCCATGCCTAAAAAAAATTCTTCCGCTTGTTCTAGGATTTTATTTAAAGGATGAATGGTTCCGATTGGCAATTGGAAAGAAGGTAAGGAAATATCCGTTTCTTCTACTTTTAATTGTTGGTTTAATTGTTCTTGTTCTAAAACATAGCTTTTTTCTTGAAATAAAGTGTTTATTTCTTGTTTTAAAAGATTAATAGTTTTCCCGATGGTTTTTTTTTCTTCTAAAGAGTAATTTCTTAATTCCTTCAATAAAGTGGCTATTTGACCGTTTTTACCAATATATTCTATTTCGGCTTGGCATAACTGTTTAATATCGTTAATAGCTCTAATATTTGTTTTAATTTGATCCTCTAAAGTCGTTAATTTTTTTTTAAATTCAATAATGTTTGGGTTCATAAAATAACCTTTTAAATCCTTTATTTTTCATAAATTTTTAAAATTAATTTTTATCTTGTTTCAATATA
>NZ_AKIK01000042.1:0-5818 GCF_000309465.1 Poinsettia branch-inducing phytoplasma str. JR1 | reverse complement strand
AATAAAAATAAAAAAACATCTATTATTGTTCTTTTGGTGATAATTTTATTAATGGGAGCTTTTTTATACACGTTTAGCGGTAAAAAAGTAAATAACTCAGAAAAAAACAGATACTTTGTATGTCGCTACAGCGGCTCCTATGCAACAAGGTTTTGGGATGTATAATGTTGGTTCCAGAACTGTTTATAATAATATAATAAGAAATTTAATCCATGAACCTTTATTGATAGCTAAAACTAAACAAACAGAGGATAAAAAATACGAAAAAACCACTTATGAGAGCAATATTTTAGATGAAGATAAAACTTATTCAGACTCTTCATCTAAAACAAAACAATATGTGTTAAAAGCCAATATTAAATTTCATAATGGTGTTGATTTAAAGGTCGATGATATTCTTTATTCTTGGGAAAAGGCCAAAGAATTAGGTTTAGAATCTGCCCGTTATATAGAAAGTTTCAAAACAGTTAAAAATGAGCCCAATAAGTTCATTGTTACATTTAAACATGACAAAAACAATATGAATGAATTTTATTTGAGTAAAATTTTTGTCATAAATCAAAAAGAGTGCGAAAAAGACTTTCATAAAGGAATAACAATAGGCTTAGGGTTTTTTCGATTAAAACTCATCAAAAACGACACAACAGTTCAATTAGAATTATTTGACAAACAACCTAAAAAACAACAACAACCGAAAATCGACAAAATTCATTTTCAATATTATCCTAATTCTGCGACTTGTTTCTTAGCAACACGAAATGAGAATATAGATATATTAATAGAACCAACAAATGAAAATATCTTTGAAATCCAAAATAAAAATATCAATCATTTAAAAACAGTAAAGAATGAATTTTTAAATTTAGAATTTATCTTATTGAATAATGATCTTTTAAATTTTGATGCAAGAAAAATTCTTTATGACATTATTCAGGCAAATAAAAAAAAAATATTATACGAATTATTAAAAAACCAAACAAATGAAGATGAAAGAACGAATTATCAAGAAATCGATTCCTTTTCAGATCCGCGTTTAATCGGCGGAAATATGGAAGACAAAAAACCAATCGATAGTGCCGAAGCAGAACAAAATCATCAATCGACAATAAATCGTTTTAAAACAGAATTAAAAAACAAACCGCAAATAAAAATAGATAAAAAAATTAAAATATTAATCACTCAAGATGATAATAACTTGAGAAATCGCTTTTTATCTAAATTACAAGTCTTTTTGAAAGAGATAGGTTTTCAATGTGAAATGGAAAAGAATGATTTTAACACTATGTTGGCAACAGCTCAAAAAGGAGATTTTGACATAGTTTCTTTTAGCGATAGTTTATCTAATACTTATCCTCATTATGTTTTAAAACAATATTTTGGTCGAATTAATACTGATTCCACAGGAAAAGAACGTTTTAAAGGGGTTGAAGGCGAAGTGATAGATGGTATTATGAATGTATCTTCTTTTAAAAACTTCAAAAACCAAGATACAAATGAAAATAACGGCAAAAATGGCAATAATAATGATGTATGGGCTTTATTGGATGAAATAGATAATATTCCTATCGAACAAAAACCAGCCCAAAAAACAGAAAATCATTCAGAAACAGACCAAACAGGTTCCAATTCATATTCAGAGAAAATAAAGCAAATACAAACTATTTTAAAAGACAATTATGTTTATGTTCCTTTATTTTCTAAACAACAAAAAATTTCTATTACCAGAGATAAAATTAAAGGTTTTGAAATGGATGCTTTCGGTAATATTAATTGGTTAGGCATCGTTAAAACTAAAGAATAATAAATTTATTTGTGACCTTTTTTTCTTAAGAAGAAAAAAGATGTCTTTATGGAAATGCATATATGGCAGCAAATCTAAATTAAGTTATAGAAAGCATGTATCAAAATGGCTAAATATACTTTGAAAAAAGTATTTTATACAATGTTTATTTATTTGCTTGTTATTGTGAGCATTTTTTTCGCTTTAAAGATTTTTTCCGATCCGGTACAAGCTTTATTAGGGCAAGACAGTACTTACGAAGAAAAAGCCAAATTAACTCAAGAATTAGGGTTAGATAAAAGTGCAAATAAACAATTTTGGGATTATTTGACAGGGATTATTTTTAAATTTGATTTTGGCAAATCATACAGTCAAAGAGATCAAAAAGCTATTAACTTATTTATGGCACCTTTTGCTATTACTTTAACATTATCTATCATTAGCATTTGTATTGCCTCTTTTTTAGGTATTTTGACTGGCATGTTTGCGGCTTATTATCAAAACAGTAAAAAAGACTATTTCGTACTTTTATTTTCTATTTTGATAATTTCCACGCCTAGTTTTATCATAGGTTTCTTGTTGCAATATTTTTTAGGTTTTCATTGGATGTTATTCCCTATTTCTGGTTTAGAAAGCCCTTCTTCTTGGATTTTGCCTATCAGTACGTTAGTTTTGGGGCAAACTTTTTTAATTGTTAGAACGGTGAGAAATAATATCATTGAGATTTTAGAACAACCTTATATTGTCGTAGCACGCGCTAAAGGATTATCGCCGACTTATATTTTATTCCATCATGTCTTAAAAAACGCTTTAATACCTATTATCGCCCAAATTGGCTTACTTTTTAGTTTTATGTTAGGTGGCTCTTTAATAGTAGAATCTATTTTTAATATTGATGGAGTGGGTTCTTTGATAATGAAATCTTTTGCTAAAAGAGATATCCCAGTCATTCGTGCTTCTATCATCTTATTGGCTTTATTTATTAGTGTCTTTAATATTGTTTTAGAATTACTTTATGTTTGTTTGGACCCTAAAACGAAAGAAAAAAACCGTAAATTTTAATAAAGTGAAAAAACATAGAGCAAAATAGAAGTGAGCTTGATTATTATGAAGTGGAAAAAAACAGATGTTAAATAAAAGATATCGCAAGAATAAAATGTTATTTTGGGGTTTATTGATTTTCTCCAGTTTAATTGTCTTAACTTATCTGATGCCTTTGTGGTTTGATAAAGAAGATAGTCATTTGACCTATAACGCTTTAGAACCTATCAGTAAGGAACATTGGATGGGAACAGACTTCATCGGACACGATCTTTGGAATTTTATTATCAAAGGAACTCGAAATTCTTTAAAAATAGCTTTTTGTACGGCTTTGATAAGTGGTTTTGTAGGTACACTTTTAGGAATTATAGCGGGTTATTTTCGCAGTTGTAAGGATTCAATAGTGAATCTTATTTGTGATTTTTTAGTGGTTTTTCCTGATTTTGTGTTAGCTTTTATAGTGATTTTTATGTTCGGAAAAGGGATGAATCAATTGATTTTATCGATTAGTATATGTTATTTGCCGCTTTTTATTAAAAATATTAGAGTGGCGACTATTCAAGTCTCTCAAAAAGATTTTGTGCAAACCGCTCTTTCTTTAGGGGCTAGTCATTTTTATATTTTAAGAAAACACATTTTTCCTCATGTTTTAAGCACTTTAATTACTTTAATGACTACTCGTTTAGGTTCTATCATTTTAGTTGCCGCTAGCATGGGTTTTATCGGTTTAGGTCTTGACCCTTCTACGCCTGAATGGGGTTCTATTTTGAGTTTTAATAAGTCCTATATTAGTTCTCGTCCGTATTTAATTTTTGGAACTTTAATCTTTATTTTATTAACTTCTTTGGCTTTTAATTTAATTGGTGAAGGTTTGGTTCAATCTTTTTCCCCCTCGTCAACCTCAACAGAAAGAGAATAAATAAAAAGATATGCAAGAAAAGAGAGTTTTATTACAAATTCAAAATTTATATAAAGCTTTTTCGAAACATAAAAAGGCGTTGGAAGCTAATCATAATCTTAATTTTGTTATTTATGAAGAAGAAACTTTGAGTATGATTGGGGAATCTGGTTCAGGGAAATCTACTTTAGGGAAAACGATTGTTCAACTTCAAAAACCTGATTCTGGCCAAATTTTATATTATTCTTAAATTTATCAAAATACCTTATCTTTGAACGAATTAAAGAAAAAAGAGATGAAACCATTAAGAAGAGAAATCCAAATTATTTTTCAAGATTCTTTTTCCTCTTTAGATCCTAAATTTAAAATTAGAGATATTATCGGTCAAGGTTTATTAATCCAAAAAAAGGTCAAAAATAAAAAAGACCTTCGTTATGAGCGAGAAATTATCGAAATAGCAGAAAATTGTGGTTTAAAGAAAGATTTATTAGACCGTTATTCTCATGAATTAAGTGGTGGCCAAAGACAAAGAGTTAATATCGCAAAAACTTTAATTTTAAAATCTAAATTTATTGAGTGTTTTAAAAAAGAAGTATCAAATGACTTATTTATTTATTTCTCATGATTTAGGAGTGGCTCGTTATATTAGCGATCGTATTGGTGTGATGGAAAAAGGTCGGTTAGTCGAATTAGCCCCTACAGAAGAATTGTTTAACAATCCTCTACACCCTTATACACAAAAATTATTAAACGCTATTCCGGTTTTACCGCAATACGCTAATTTAGAGCAATCACAACCTTTGAAGAAAGAAAAGAAAGGATTTAGTTTTTCTTCTGATTGTTCGGATAGAGATTTTTATGAAGTGAAAAAAGGTCATTTTGTTTTATGCATTTTGGACCAAAAGAAGGATAAAAAAATATGAATTTATTGAAGGTTAATAATTTACATACTTATTTTAGCACAGATAATGGTTTAGTGAAAGCAGTCCAAGGTGTTTCTTTTGAATTGAATAAAAATGAAAGCTTGGGGATTATAGGCGAATCCGGTTCAGGCAAAACACAAATCGTGATGTCTATTTTACAATTATTAAAAGAAAATCAAACTATATATGAGGGTCAAATTATTTTTAAAGACCAAATTATTTCTAATTTTAACGACCGAGAAATGCAAAACATTAGAGGCGATAAAATTGCGATGATTTTTCAAGACCCTGTAGCAGGTTTAAATCCTGTTTTAAAAATTAAAAAACAAATTATGGAAGTTTTAATCGTTCATCGCCAAATGTCTACCGAAAGAGCTTTTCAACACGCTTTAAAATTATTAAAACTAGTGGAAATTAATGATCCGGAAAGTGTTATGTCTTCGTATCCTTATTAATTATCAGGCGGGATGTGTCAAAGGGTCGTGATCGCTATTGCTTTAGTTTGTGAACCGGAAATTTTGATCGCTGATGAACCTACTACAGCAATTGATGTTTTAGTTCAAAAAGAAATTTTACAGTTAATTAAAAATCTTCAAAAGAAAAATAAAATGGCTTTATTATTTATTACTCATGATTTAGGGGTTGTTTCCCAAGTAACTGATAACATCATTGTTTTATATAAAGGTCAAATAGTGGAAAAAGCCACTAGTTCTGTTCTTTTAAAAAACCCCTTACATCCGTACACGAAAAAATTATTAAATGATTTTTTAATCACTAGTGTGAATTTTAACCATTATGATGAAACCACGGATTTTTATAACGCTGAAAATGCTAACTTTGATTTTCGTGTCTTTAAAAAAGACGGTTTGTTAGATCCAGATTTATTACAAATATCATCAGAACATTGGGTCAGATGCACTATCAATAATAAATAGTGCTTTTTATGGGTTAAAAAAGACCTTTCCCTTTGGTTATGGATGAATATGCGGTTTTAAAAGACACTAAAAAAAGATCCTCAAAGGTTATTGCGTACCATTTGTAAAAGACCTAATAATATTAATTTTTATTATTTTTAACAAAATAACCTAATAAAACAAAGAAAGGTTTTGCTCACCACTGTTGGACAGCCGTCCAACAGAAAATCAAAGAGATGACCGAGGAGCACAGAACCGAGGG
>NZ_AKIK01000043.1:0-18980 GCF_000309465.1 Poinsettia branch-inducing phytoplasma str. JR1 | reverse complement strand
AAGAAGAAAAAAAAAAAAGAATGTCATTATAAAGAAGTAATGGTATGCATATCAAAGTTATTTATTTTTATTTTTTTAAAATAAGTTGATAAAACTTTAGATTATTTGTTTCTGTCCTGTTTTCTTTTGAAAAGTTAAGATGTTCAATATCAATGTTCTTTTATTTTAAAATAAAAATAACGGTCAAAAAAAAGATACTGTTATTACAGGAATAGAACCTCCGCCGAGGTTCTATTTTCTTACCTACTTGAAAATGAGTATGTAATAATATGTTGTTTTAAAATGGTAAATTATCTAGTTTGAGGTTTATTATCTAAAAAGATGATTTTATGTACGATCACTTTTGTATTTGTTTTCTTTTGACCTTCGTTGTTGGTGTATTTTTGGATAGATAATGTTCCTTCTAGATAAATTTTAGATCCTTTATGTAAATATTTGTGACAGTTTTCAACTTGTGTTTTAAAAACAACACAAAGAATAAAATCTACTTTTTCTTTGGGTTGATTAACAGCTAAGTGAAAATCTATTTTAGGGATTTTTTTGTTATTACTGTGTTATAATGTATTGTTTTTCTAAATTATGTGCAATTCGACCGATTAATTAAACTTTGTTTAACATTTTTTATTCTCCTTATTTTTAGTTTAAAGACGGTTGCGGTCTTATAATTCTTTAATTATAAATCCAGCGGCTTATTAATTCATAAACTGTATATCCAGACATTTAAATCTCCTTTTGTTTAAATTTTATTTAAATAGAAAAACAACTTTATTCACTTATCACCTACTCTTTCAAGATGAAGGGTTTTGGAAAGGTTTTAAAGTTAATAATCATCAAATCACTTTAGTATCTTATAAATTACCTTATCTTAGTTTTACCCCTCCTCCAACTGTGCCTTTTTTATGAACTGATCGTTTGTTTGAAATGCCATATATTGAAAAACATATCGATGAAGAAACTAGAGGATAAAAGTGAATTTAGTTTAACTAATAAAGAAATTTATTTATTATCAATATTTTCCCTCTGATAAAAGTTATAGGATTACGGAAAAAGAATATTTTTATGGTTCTGAGGCGTTTTATCCTTATCCATACCAAAAAATAGAAACTACTTATTATGGTGTTTATAATGTACAAAAACCAAATCGAAAGAATCATAAATCGGTTATTAACCTTAACAAAGACAAAAACAATGCTTCCGAATTGATCGAATATAAAAAGGGTGATCCTGTAAAAGAAGATCAAAACAACCGCCAAAAAAACATGCTTATGATTCACCAGTTAAAGAAATCCAGAAAAGTTATATAAAAAATGCTTTAATATTAACAAAAAAAGACCTCTTATTTAAAAGAGGTCTTTTTTTAATTGTTTAAATAGATTTGATATTCTTAATTTTTTGCATTTATATAGTAAAATTCTATTATTTGTTAATATTTATGGTTAACTTTACAATTTTTCTAACATATAATGGATAGCTACAACATGTAAAAGATTACCAGCATTAACGAAAAGATGCCAAATAAAATGGTAATATTTCTTATAGGAATTATTATAAAAAATAACTCCTGCGCTGTAAGCGACTCCACCTAAGACCAAAAACAACAAACTCGTTTTCAAATACCAAAGAGAATGGATTAAAAAAAGACCACTCCAACCTAAGATTAAAAATAAAAACAAATGTAATTTTTCGCCTTTATCGAAACTCAAGATTTTAAAAGACATTCCTATAAAAACCACTATGGTTTGGATCAAGAAAAAGATCCAACCTTTTGTCACTTTAAGACTGCCGATAGAAAACAACTCTTGATCTAATTTTAAAAATAAAAAAGGGAAGAAACTGCCCCAAATCAATAAATAAATACTTATATGATCTAATCTTTTGAATATTTTTTTAGCTTTAGTAAAAGCTAAAGCGTGATATAAAGAACTCATAGAATAAAGGATCATCATAGTCACAATAAAAGCGAATAAAGGAATACGACTGTGATCTTTACCATGTAAAGAACATTTATGAAAAAAATAAAAAATAAAAATACTGAAAGGAACCATTATGCCGTGTGATATCGCGTTAGCGATTTCTTCACCTATTGTTTGTCGTTCTACTTTTTTAGTTGGCCAATTCATTCTTATACTATCCTCCTTTCTTGGGAATTTTTTTTAAATAATTAAAAAAGGTTATTTAATCATATTTTTTATTTTAACAAAAAAAATTTATTTATGCCAGTTTTGTAAAATACTGTTTTGAATTTCTTGATAATCTGTTTTAGTCAATTTGTTCATATGATTAACAGTGTCAATTATCAGCTCTTTTTCGTTATAACGCGGCAATAAATGCACGTGAAAATGAAAAACTGTTTGACCGGCTATTGCGCCGTTATTGTTTAATAAATTGATTCCTTCAGCGTTAAAAGTTTGAACTAAAACGTGACTCATTTGTTGGACTACTCCAAATAAATGTTTTAAGATCTCTGTTGGAACTGCGTGTATATTCGCATATTCCTCTTTAGTCGCCACTAATGTATGCCCTTTAGTGTTTTGCGAAACATCTAAAAAAGCGACCACTAAATCATCTTCATATAAAATATAACCAGGAATTTCTTGGCGAATAATTTTAGTAAATATAGTAGACATAATTAAAAAACCTCTTTTTTCTTCTATTTTTTTAAAAGAATAACTATTATTTATAAGATAACGTTATTTTAAATAAGTTCTGATATTTCTAAAATTATTTTTAGAAATATTTTTTAAAACCTCTAAACCTTTGTTTTGATAAATCCACTTAATTTGTTCATCCACTAACTTAGAAGCACCTAATTTTAACTCTATTTGTAGGGATTTATTTAAAGTTTTGATTTCTTGTAAAAAAACATATCTAGCGATAATAGAAGCTAAAGCAACGCTTAAATATTTAGATTCAGCTTGGGTTTCCAAAAGAAGATTGCGGAAAACTTCTTTTTCGTTGGCTAAATAAGCGAAATAATTTTTAGGAGAAGCAAATTGATCCAAAATAACAGAGTATTTTGGATTCGGCAATTCCTTTAAAAATTTTAAAAGATTATTGTTATGCAATAAAGCTTTGATTTTATTCAAATTATTGTTTTGAATTAAAAGGTTGTATTCTTGAGGAGAAAGGATTTGCACACGATAAGGTACTTTTCGCATCACTAAAGGAGCTATGTTCAAAATTTGTTGAGAAGATAATTTTTTAGAATCTTGAATGCCTATTTCTTGTAAAAAAGACATCTCTTCTTTTCTTATTAAAACAGCACATACCACAACCGGACCGAAAACATCGCCTGTTCCTACTTCGTCCAAACCAATGTTATTTGTTTTTGCTAAAAGACTCTCTTTAATAAGGCGGGGAGAAGATTCAGAAGATAAAGTCTGGGAAGGAGGATTAGACAAAGGAAGGTTTGTTTGCTGGGGAAAATTCAATTTTTCTTGAATAAAAGCAATTTCTGTTTGAATATTTTTACCTTGAAGCAAACAAGTTCCTGTTTTAAAAAAAGTAATTTTAACATTGTTTTTTTTAATAACCGCCATAACGGTAGGATTATTATGCGAAATCATGTCTTTTTGGTATTTTTTTTGCAGACTTTTTATTTGTTCTAAATTTAATTTAAAAGTGTGATTTTCAGACATTAAAAACCTCTTATTTTTCCTTGGAAAAAGAATGATTTAATTGATCGATTTAGCTATCTTGTTTTTATTTTTAAGTTAAAGA
Organism: Poinsettia branch-inducing phytoplasma str. JR1; assembly: GCF_000309465.1. Lineage (NCBI taxonomy): Bacteria > Bacillati > Mycoplasmatota > Mollicutes > Acholeplasmatales > Acholeplasmataceae > Candidatus Phytoplasma > Poinsettia branch-inducing phytoplasma. Next base: position 15,260 of record NZ_AKIK01000043.1, on the reverse strand, counting down.
CCAATCAATAATAGGAATTTTATTTTGCGCTAAATATTGGTTTGTTTTAGAAAAAGGTTGAGAATCGAAAAATCCTCTATGAGCTGAAAGGGGCGAAGGATGGGGACTTTTAATAATATAATTTTTTTCCGCATCAATGTATGGTTCAAAAGTTTGTGCGAATTTACCCCATAAAATATAGACAATCTTTTCTTTGCGGTTTAAAGTTTTTAAAATATTTTTAGTAAAACTTTGCCAACCGATATAACTATGACTTAAAGGTTTTCCTTTTTCTACCGTTAAAATAGCGTTTAATAATAAAACTCCTTGAAAAGCCCAATTAGACAAATTGTTTGTCTTTGTTTCTAAAGATAAATCATTTTTCAACTCTTTAAAAATATTTCTTAAACTAGCGGGCGTTTTATCGTTTAAAATACTAAAAGACAAGCCATGAGCTTGATTAACGCCGGGATAAGGATCTTGTCCTAAAATAACTACTTTTACTTTCTCCCAAGGGGTGAATTCAAAAGCATTAAAAATATTTTTTTGAGGAGGGAAAATTTCTTTACCTTGGTTATATTCTTCTTCTAAAAAAAGCGATATTTTTTGAAAATATTTTTTTTGTTTTTCTTGTTCTATGATGGTTTTCCACACAATATTATTTTATCCCAATTCTTTTAATTAATGGTATTTTTATTCTTTTTCCTCTTCTTTGCTATCGTCCCTTATATAGGATAAATATAAATCAAACATAAATAAGATCAAGACTACAAAAAAGACAAAATAAACATAAAATTCGGGAATAATAAGCACGTGTTTAGCTCTAATATCCTCATATCGTAAATTTGTTTCATAATCCGCAGATTCCTTATTAGTCGCTTCGTTATCTCCTTTGGTCGTTATTAATGTTTTATCTTTGTCTTTGGTATTTCTTTCGTTGATCTTGTTTTTAACAACTCTATGGATAACATATCGAGCACCTTTTTTTTGCAAATCTGAAATATCTGACGTTGTGCCATCTGCTTGTTTCCCGCTAGGTTCAAAAACAATGATATCTCCATCTTTTTTACCTTTGCTAGATGGTTTTAATTTTTCCTTATCTTCGTCTGATATATATTTAATTAAAACATAATCTCCCGGTTTGATAGTTGGGTACATGCTTGGCGTCGGCACTTTAGATAAACTAAAACGAAAATATTTCAAAGTGGTAGCTAATGTTCCAAAAACATTAAATAACATCATTAAAACAACTAAGAATAAAATAACGTAATAGAAAACAGTAACAATAATTTTAAAAATATTTTTTATTGGAGAATGATTATTTTTTTTCATGATTTTTTTGTACCATTACTTTTCGAATCTTTTGAGAAATAAATTATTAGAAATAGAATTAACTAACTCAATTATAATATATTTTTATTGTTTTTGGGATAAATTGAATCAATTTTTTTTCATTCTTTTTTATTAATGAAAAAAGGGACAAAATAGTTTTTAAAAAATTCGTTAAGTTAGAAAGTTTCTAATTATTGATAAATAAAGCTCATAAATTAAGATAATTGTTTATTCGTTGGACAACCCTTTCCAATAGAGATTCTTAAATCATGGTTTTTTATCTTTTTTTTGTTATAATGTTGATATAAAATAATTTATGTTTAAATTTAAAGTACATTAGAGGACAAAAAGAAATATGAATACAAAAGTAGTTTCTACTTCGACTAGTTGTTTAGATTATTATTCTGAAGCTGGTGAAATTGATTTAATAAGGATTAAAATCTATATTGATGGTAAAGAATATATAGACGGAGAAAATTTAAGTGCTTATGAATTTTACGAAATTTTAAATAAAAATCCGAAATTAGTGCCTAAAACATCTCAAATTTCAGTAGGCGAATTGGTAAATTATTTTAAAAAATTAGCTCAACAAGGTTATAAAAGGGTTTTAGTGACTACTATTTCTGCCCAATTGAGCGGTACTTATAATGGCGTCGTTCAAGCGCAAAAAATAGTGAAAGACGAAATTGAAGTGATTCCTTATAACACTAATACAGTTGGTTTTTCGGAAGGCTATTTCGCTCTGGAAGGGTTACGTTTATTTAAACAAGGGGCTTCTGTTTCGGAAGTTATTCAACATTTAGATAAAATAAAAGCCAATAATACGATCTTTTTTGTTGTTAATTCTTTAACTCAATTAATCCAAAATGGTCGTTTAACTAAAACAAAAGGTTTTTTAGGAAGATTTTTTAGGGTTAAACCTATTTTACAACTAAACGACAAAGGTCAAATAGTGATGGTACAAAAAACTTTCTCTATCGAAAAAGCTTTTGATTATATTATTAACCAAATTAAAGATTATACTAAAGGTAGAAAATATCTTCTGTATTTGCCCTTTACTGGAAACCCTGGATTAAGAAAAGATTTTAGAGTCGCTTTAGAAAAAGAACTAAATTTAACTAATATTTTCGAAATGCCTTCATCTCCTTCTTTAGGCGCTCATGTCGGCAATAATGTTGTTGGAGTAGGGATTATTTTACAAGATTTATAAAATTCAAAAAAATAATCTAAAAGAGACTTTTATGAAAGTTAATCATAAACAAATAGATAAAATAAAGACAGCTCAAAAAGTTTTAAAAATTTTAAAACAAAACCACTTTGAAGCTTTTATTGTTGGAGGAGCAGTGAGAGATTTATTGTTAAATGTGTCTTTTTCTGATGTAGATATTACTACTAACGCTCATCCTTCTGTGGTGCAAAAATTATTTCCTTCTGTTCCTACTGGTTTGAAATATGGTTCTTTAAAAATTTTTTGGGAAGGTCATTCTTTTGAAATCACTACTTATCGCAAAGAAGGGAAATACCTCTCACATCGTTATCCTTCAGAAATATCTTTTATCTCTGATATTAAAATAGATCTTATGAGACGTGATTTCACTATAAATAGCTTACTATTAAATGAAGATGATGAAATTATCGATTATGTTAATGGAAGGCAGGATTTAGCTAAAAAACTGATTAGAACAGTAGGTGATCCGTATCAAAAATTCACAGAAGATGCTTTAAGGATGATGAGGATTTTTTATCTACAAGCTAAATTGAATTTTGATCTGGAAGTTAAAACGAAAAAAGTTTTAAAAGAAAATATTGTTTTATTGGCAAAAATAAAACCGCAAACTTTATTAAAAGAATGGAAAAAAATTTTAAAACAGAAAAATCTTACCAAAGCGTTTCGTTCTTTCCGAGATAATAACGCTCTTGAAGTGTTAACTAGTTTTAAAAAAATCGTTCTTTTCGCCTTAGAAAAGAAAATAAACCATTTTACTTACGAATTATTTTTTAGTTTAGCTTTTTTTTTGGAACCAAAAATTATCAATGATTATCCTTTTAAGTCAGAAGAAAAAACCTTATTTCAACAAATAGCTTTTTGGTATCAAAAACAACATTATCTCTTATCAGAATACGACGCTCAACAACATGCTTCTTTAAATCAACAAATAAAAAAAAAATTAAATTTAAATAAATAGCGAATACAAAAAGTATGGAAAAATTAACTTATAAAGGTTTTTTTATAAATGAATTAAAAAGAGGAAAAAAGATGTATAAAAATCAAAGCAATATTTTAAAAGAAAAAAAAATTGGTCAAAAATATCAATTAATAGGGAAAGTAACTGGTATCAACCAAGGAGAAGGCTTCTATAATACGACTATTTCTTTACCTGAAGGAAAATGCGTTAACATTAAATTAGAACCTCAACAATATACTCCTCCTATTAAAGATAAGATTTATCTTTTTACGGTCATTTGTGCTGAAAAAAAAGAAGATACGGTTTTTATTTGTCAAGATTATACTTTAATAGAGAATGTATTAGATTATCAACCAACTTATGAACTTTATTCGCATTTTTTTAATTGTTCTCCTATTTCGTTCGCTTTAGTTGATGAAATAATTCAAACTTATTTAGATAAAATTCAAAATAAAATATTAAAAGAAATCACGACTAATTTATATTTGAAAAATAAAACTTCTTTTTTAATTTGGCCGGCAGCTTTAAAAACGCATCATAATTATTACGGCGGATTAGGTTATCACACAACTAATATGTTAAAATCAGCTGAATCTTTCGTACAAATTCATTCTTTTTTAAACGTTGATTTATTGTATGCTGGAATAATTTTACATGATATGGCCAAAATAGAAGAATTCGATTTTTCCCAAAAAAAATATTTAAAAAAAGGTTCTTTATTAGGTCATTTAGTGTTAGGTTCTAACAACATTCATGAAGAAGCGATGAATTTAGGTTATCAAGATAAAGAAGAAGTAACATTATTAAAACACTTATTAATTTCTCATCACGGTTTTTTAGAATATGGAGCCCCTAAAAGACCTCAAACTAGCGAAGCGCTTTTATTATGGCATTTAGACGATATAGACGCTAAATTAACCGCTTTGGGAGAACTTTTAGAAAAAACTCCATCGGGAGAATTTTCAGAACCCTTATCAGCTGTAGGTAAAAGAAATTTTTATAAACCTTTATTTGACGAAAAAGATAAGAATAAAGAATAATAAAGATTTTCGAAGGTCTTTTTTTTAAAATTAATGGGCGTTTTTTTATTTCAAATAAAGAAGGGGGCTTTATTTTTGCCAAAAAGGCTTTCTTTTGTGTTAAAATGAGTTGATGAAGAGAAAATCAAATTAAACTAGTCAACTTTTAACCTTTCAATTTTACAAAATTAAAAAAAAACTAGTTCAATTTATTCTTTTTAGAAAGAAAAGGATTTAAGAATGTTTGAGTTAATCAAAATTAATAAGGGTTTTGTTACTAAAACCGGCGTACCTACAATAGGTTTAAATAATATCTTTTTAAAATTGCCAAATAAAGGTTTAATCTTTATTTTAGGAAAATCAGGATCGGGCAAATCGACTCTTTTAAACTTGTTGGGAGGACTCGATAAGTGTGATAGTGGAGATATATTAATTAATAAGTTTTCTATAAAAGAATTAAAACAAAATGATTTAGACGACTATCGAAACGGCGTTTTAGGCTTTATTTTCCAAGAATTTAATTTAATAGAAAGTATGAATGTTTATGAAAATATCGCTTTAGCGAATGAGCTTCAGGGCCAAAAACCGGACAATAAACTAATTTATAACTTATTAAAAGAAATGGAACTTTTAGGTTATGAAGAAAGAAAAATTAACGAATTATCAGGCGGACAAAAACAAAGAATAGCCATCGCTCGTGCTTTGGTTAAAAATCCGGAGATTATTTTAGCGGATGAACCAACAGGGAACCTGGATTCAAAAACTGGCGAACAAATTTTTAATATTTTAAAAAAATTATCACAAGATAAATTAGTTCTTATAATTTCTCACGATGTTGAAAGTGCTTTTAAATATGGAGACCGTGTGATCGAATTAAAAGATGGTCAAATTATAGAAGATTTAACTAAAAACCGAAACTTAGTTAAAACTAAGCAACCTAAGTTCACTAAAGGACAAGTTTTAAACGAAGACATAATTCAACAAATTCAAGATCAAGCTAAAAACGCTCATAGAGAAGGATTTGTGCCAACACAAGAAGTTCTTCTAGAAGAACAACCAGTAACATTGAAAAATGTTTCAAGTCAACTACCTTGGAAAAAAGCTTTTAAAATGGGAACTTCTACTTTCAAAAATAAAAAAGTTTCATTAGTGTTTTCGGCACTCATTGTTTCTTGGGCGGCGACTATTTTTGCATTCATTGTAGAAACTTTTCTTTCTTTTAAAGAAGCATTACGGAAACTTATCTTAGTTACAATTACAGGTTATGCAAATGCGAACCCTGCAATGAAAAAACAAATTGAAGAAAGTGTAAATTTGCAGCTTGAACAAAAATATGACACTTTAAAAGAACAGTTGTATTTGGCTCGCATAGGTTTAATTATTGTTTTAATAGTTATGAGTCTTATTGCCTTTATGATGATATACATGTATTTCAACGCCAGCATTAAATTGAAAAAGAAAGAAATTGGTTCTTTAAGAGCTTTAGGAGCGCGAGGTTCAACAGTTTCTAAAATATTTTTATCTGAAGGATTTATTTACGCAACAACCATCAATATATTAATTTTAGCTTTCCATTTGTTAGTAGGAGCAAGGTTTACAGTTTTTTCAATAATAGCAACACTTAGATTTTGGTTGATTTTAGGAGTGGAATATTTATTTGTTTACGTTTTAACATTCCTTTCTATTGCTCTTCCAATTTACAAATTATCGCGCAAAAAGCCAATTGATGTTATCGCAAATAGATAATTATGACAAATTTTTATTTAGACCTTATTTTTAAAAAGGTCTTTTTTAATGTTGTTTATATCTAGAAAATATACTTCTTTGAGGAGTAAATATTTTTTTAAAAGAGACAATGTATTATAATAATAATGAATATCATTTTATGATATCGATTAGAAAATAATTTTGAATATAATTTAGAAAGGTTATACACAAATGTCAGACAACACTACTCCAAAAATAGATTTTCAACAGTTAATTAATCAACAAGAATTAGTTTTAGTATATTTTTACGCTTCTTGGTGTTTTCCTTGCCAAAAATTAATGCCTGTTTTAGATGAATATTTTACCAAAAATAAAAATATTTCTTTAGTCAAAATCGATATTGATCAACATCCGGAAATAACGAAAGAAAATAAAGTAAACACCTTCCCTACTTTAGTTTTTTATAAAAACAGGAAAGAAATCAAAAAAAGAATAGGCTATTGTTCTTCAGAAGAATTAAAATCTTTTTTAGAAAATAATGCATAATTGTTTTTGATAAAAAAGAAAGCAGTGTTTAATAATGAAATATGGATGGATTTTTTTTAATAAATAAAGAACCTAATATGACATCACATGATGTTGTTTATAAAATCAAAAAAAAATTTAATTTTACTAAAACAGGTCATACAGGGATTTTAGATCCTATGGCGAAAGGGCTTTTAATCGTTTTAATCAATCGAGCGACTAAATTAGCTTTTTTGTTTGAACATTTAAATAAAGGTTATCAGGGGAATATGGTTTTTAACAAACAATACGACACTTTAGATATAACTGGTACTTTAACTGCTCAAAAAGAAATACCTTTGACTAATGAAATGGTACAAGAAAGTTTTCGTTTTTTCGATCAAAAACAATATCTACAAAAACCTCCTCTTTATTCCGCCATTAAAGTTAAAGGGGGGAAATTATATGATTTAGCGAGGAAAAACATTGAAATAGATGTTGCTCCTAGAAAAGTTAAAATATATCATTTAGAGATTGTTTCAGCTTTGAAAAACGATCAAATAGAATTCGTGACTAATGTTTCCAAAGGAACCTATATTAGAAGCTTAGCGAGAGATATTGGGGAAAAAATGAATACTTACGGTTCTTTACAATCTTTAACAAGAACCCAAATTGGTTCTTATGATTGGAAACGCGCTAAAAAAATTGATGAGGTTAGTTTAGAAGATTTAAACGATGTTAAAATCTTATTTCAAAATCATAAACAAATCCTTTTAAACGATTATTTAGTTAGATTGGTACAAAACGGTGTTTATTTAGACGAAAGACAGATTATAACTGATGAACCTTTCGTGGTTTTAGATCAAAAAGAAAATTGGGTCGCTTATTATGAACCAATTAAAAAAAATAAATACCGTCCTAGATATTTTTTCTAATAAGTAAAAGTTTTTTTTGTTTCATAACCAAAAGACTTTATAAATTAAAGTCTTTTTTTATTTATAAAAACAAATATTTTTTTTCCTTAGAACCGCGATACGCCTCAAAAAGATCATTTTCCGGTTTTAAACAAAGATAAAATAAATTTTATCATCAGAAGAAATTTAACAAAATTTCATTAATAATCAAAAAATATAAAAAATAATCATAAATTAATGATAAAATTTAATAGTAAACAAGATAAATTTTTTTTGCAAATTTATATAAAAAAGGAGAATCAATTTTGTTAAGTATTTTTATTTTTAAAAGATAATAATATTTAAGATTGAATAAGAATTATGAAAGGTTTATTGGTTTTATATAATGGTTTTGAAGATTGTGAAGCTTTAGTAACAAGAGCTTTACTGAAAAAAACAAATTTAGATGTTACTACTTTGACATTAAACGAATCTTTAAATGTTTTTTCATCGCAAAAACTTCAAGTTAAAGCAGATATGTATATTGATCAAGTTAATTATGATAATTATGATTTTTTAATTCTTCCAGGTGGTCCATATGTAAAAAAATTATTAGATGAAAACGTTCGTGACTTACAAATAATTTTAGATATTATTAAACATTTTGCCGATAGAAACAAAATTATTGGAGCTATTTGTGCAGCGCCATCTTTCTTAGGGAAACTTAATTTATTAGAAAATCATCAATTTACTTGTTATCCTGGTTATGAGAAGTATATTGTTGGCAATTATACAAGTGAAATTCCAACAGTTGTGAGCGGTAATTTTGTCACTTCTCAATCTCCAGCAACAGTTTTTGATTTTGTCTCTCATTTGATAGATCAATTAATCGTTTAATAATAGTTATAAATAACGATTATTAAAAATATTTTTAGTCCTTAATTAGAAACAATTAAAAAAGTTGAAATATTTTAGTCATTAAATATAAAAAATAATGATAAAAAAAATTTAAGAAAGAAGAATAAAAAATATTGATGCAAACACAAAATTCTGAAAAAAATATTTCGTTTCCAAGTTCTAAAAAACCAATAACTATTTTAGGTTTCCCTCTTTATTTAATTTTAATTATTTTAGCTATTTCCATAGCTTATTTAGGCTTTTCTTTTAGCGTGGAAAAAGTTGACACAGTTGACAAAGGCGTAATAAAATGGCACAATTTAATTGGTGTTTTATTAATTGCTATGGTTGTAGCTGAATTATTTAAAGTAATAGGTAAAAAAACTCCTATTTTAAAAGATATTGGCGGTGGAGCTATTTTAAGCTTATTAGTGCCTGCTTTTATTTTCAATTATAATTGTACATTTTTAAACGATAAATTCCGATTCAATTTGTTTCAACAAGCTTTTAGAGATAATATAAAAACCTTTAACGGTGCTATCGGTTTTTCTGAAATGTTTGTTGCTTCTTTAGTGGTTGGGAGCCTTTTAGGAATTGACAAAGAAATGTTGAAAAGAAATGGTCTTAAATTTTTATCTTTAGTAGTTATTTCTTTAATCGTTTCAGCTACATTTGTCGGTATAGCCGGTTGGTTTTTAAACCCTATAGGTGGTATTGATGGTCTTGGTGGTAGTGGGCAAGACAAAAACGGTGCTTTAAATGCTTTATTTTATATTTTCGTCCCTATTGCTAGCGGTGGTCTGACTTGCGGCATCATTCCTCTATCTACTATTTTTTCCCAAAGAAAAGGAAAAGAGATTGTAGGCGGTGACAATGGAACGACTGTTCAAGCATTGTTTACAGCGCACATAATAACTGCTTTATTGATTGGCGGTATAGTAAGCGTTATGTTTAGTGGATTAATTAAAAAAATATTTGGCAAAAGTAAATTCAGCAGCCCAACTGGTTCATTAGAAAAAGAACTTTTGCCTTCTGTTGTTCCTAATGCAGAAGCAAATACGGCAGAAGTTAAAAAAGAAGAAAACAAAATTACTTTTGAACAAATTAAAACTGGTTTTGTAGCTATTTTCGCTTTATACGCTGTAAGTGCTTTAACCCGTTCTCTTCTTGCATGTTTAATACCAAGTGCTAAAAATTTAATTCCACCAACTATTATTTTCTTAGTGGTTTTAGTTTTAGTTTTCAAAGTGTTTGACATTATTTCTGATCGTTTCGTTAAAAGTATTGAACAAGCGTCTAAATTAGTGACTAATAACTTATCTTCCGCTATTTTAGTTGTTATCGGGGTAACGATAGATATTAATGCAGTGATAAAAAACGTAAGTAATATTAACTTTTTCATTGTTTCTGTTTTAACCGTATTAACAACCGCATTAACGTCTGCTATTGTCGGAAACAAAATGGGTTATTATCCAGTACAAGCTTCTATTGCTGGTGGACTTTGTGCTAACAGTATTGGCGGGGTAGGTAATTTAGCTATTTTAGAAGCATCAGATTCCTTCGAATTGATGCCTTATGCGCAAATTTCTACTCGTATTGGCGGAGATTTAGTGGTTATTATCGCTAGCATCTTTTATCCTGTTTTTTATACAATATCTATTTTATAGTCTATAGTCAATTAATTTTTAAAAATCCCAAAACTAAACTGTTTTATTTGTCGCAACAGTTTAGTTTTTTTCTTTTTTAAACGATAATCACTCCAATGTGAAAGGTAAACTATAATCATTTATTCTAAAAGACGTTTAATGGGGGAAAAATAAATTTAACAATTATCCATCTATTTTATTTTTAATTCCTTCGCTGCGTAACATAAATGTTTTTTATTGTTCCAAAGTAATTCAATAATAGATATTTTCAGGAAATAAAAGATTAATTTTACTTCAAAAATACATTTTTAATATTTTTATATGTTAAAATAAAAAAGGTTGCTTAATTTAATTATAATTTGAATAAAATTAAAAAAGTTTTTGACGAAAATATTTCCAACTAATATGTTAGAAAAAAATATAAAAAGGAGAAAAATATATTATGAAAATCATGTCTGTTAATGCAGGTAGTTCTTCTTTAAAATTTCAATTATTAAATATGAAAAATGAAGAAGTTCTTTGTGACGGTTTATTTGAAAGAATAGGCAATACGAATACTATTTTTAAAATTAAAACACCAGGACACAAACAAGAACAAATTGTTCCTATTTCGGACCACAAACAAGCGGTAGAAATGTTGTTAGAATATTTAATTGAAAAAAACTTCATCAAAATGCTAGATGAAATTGATGGAGTAGGGCACAGAATTGTTCAAGGTGGAGAATATTTTAAAAATTCTGTTGTTTTAACAGAGGAAAACATTAAACAAGTTGAAAGTTTAAATAATTTAGCTCCTCTTCACAATCCTGCTAACCTTTTAAGCATTAAAGTTTTTAAAAAAGTTTTGCCACAAACTTTACAAGTAGGTGTGTTTGACACTAATTTCCATCAAACTATGCAAGAACAAAACTTTTTATATGCGACGCCTTATGAATGGTATCAAAAATATAAAATTAGAAAATACGGTTTTCATGGCATCTCTTATCAATATATCTCCCAAAAAGCACAAGAAATTTTCCAAAAACCTAACTTAAAATTAATAGTTTGTCATGCTGGCAACGGCGTTTCTTTAACTGCTATTGAAAATGGCAAATCCGTAGATACTTCCATGGGCTTCACTCCTTTAGAAGGCGTACCGATGGGAACACGTAGTGGCAATGTAGATCCTAATATTGTTACTTTTATCGCTGATAAAGAAAATAAAACAGCTAAAGAAGTGATTAATGAATTAAATAAAAAATCCGGTTTATTAGGTGTTTCAGGCATTTCTAATGACGGACGCGATTTAGAAAACATGATTCAAAAAAACAACAAAAGAGCTTTATTAGCTTTTGAAATTCAAATCAAAAGAGTTGTTGATTATATCGCTAGTTATTATGTTTTACTGAAAGGTGCTGATGCTTTAATTTTTACAGCCGGAATAGGTGAAAATTCTTCTTTCTTCCGCAGAGAAGTTGTTAAACGTTTAGAGGTTTTAAATATTTATTTAGATCAAGATTTAAACAATCAACGACTGCCAGGAGAAAGAGTCATTTCTACACCTGAATCTTCAGTTAAAGTAATGGTTATCCCTACTAACGAAGAAATAGCTATAGCTCGAGATGTTGTGGCTTTAAAACAAAACAACTAATCTTTTTTCAAACCTTTTTACCACTTTGACTTTACTTAAATGTTGAAGTAGTAAAAATTATCGGAGGGGTACTCAAGTGGTTTAAGAGGCTCGCTTGGAAAGCGCGTAGATCTGAAAAGATGCGAGGGTTCGAATCCCTTCTCCTCCGCCAAATTAATAAATATTTTTTTAATGTTAAAAAAATCTCTTGATTATTTTTGAACTTTTTTATCGCTTTATAACAAAACATCTTTTAAATAAAACATTTAATCGGATTAAATCTTTTCTTTAAAAGATGAACAAAAATAATATATTCCCAAAAGTTTAATTTTTTTTAATATTAAAAAATACTTCTCAAAATGAAAAAAGGTAATTTGATTCATATGAAACAATATTTAGAATTATGCAATTGGATTGTAGAAAAAGGAGAAGTGCGCAAAAATCGCACTAAATTCGTTACTCAAAGTATTTTTGGTTATCAAATGCGTTTTAATTTAGAGGAAGGTTTTCCTTTGGTTACTACTAAAAAAGTTCATTTAAGATCTATTATTCATGAATTATTATGGTTTATCAAAGGAGATACTAACATTCGTTACTTAGCAATGAATAATGTTAATATTTGGAATGAATGGCCTTATCAAAAATTTTGTCAATCGTCAGATTTTCAAGGCGAAAGTCAGAAAGAATTTATTGATAAAATTAAAAAAAATGCTCAATTTGCACAAAAACATGGGGATTTAGGTCCTATTTATGGAAAACAATGGCGTGATTTTGCCGGAATAGATCAATTGCAAAAAACCATTCAAGAAATCAAAAAAAACCCTAATTCACGTCGTTTAATTGTTTCAACTTGGAATCCGCCTTTGGTAGATGACATGGTTTTACCTCCTTGTCATGTCTTAATGCAGTTTTATGTCAATAAAGGCAAAATTTCTTTACAATTGTTTCAACGTAGTGGTGATGTTTTTCTAGGCATCCCTTTTAATATCGCTTCATATTCTTTGTTATTGATGATGGTGGCACAAGTGACCGGTTTAGAAGCTTATGAATTTATTCATACTTTAGGTGATGCACATATTTACCACAACCATTTGGAACAAATCAATATTCAAAGAAAGCGTATACCAAAAAAACTACCTCAAATGCTTTTAAACCCTCAGGTAAAAAACATTGAAGATTTCTGCTTTGAAGATTTTAAATTAGAAAATTATCATTATTATCCATCTTTAAAAGGAGAAGTAGCAGTATGATTAGTTTGATTACCGCCTTGGATTCTAATTTTTTAATTGGAAATAAAAATAGTTTACCTTGGCATTACCCTAAAGATCTGATTTTTTTTAAAAAAAAAACTTTCCAAAAAAAAGTTTTAATGGGGTGGAATACCTATCTTTCTTTAAAACAATATTACCGCAATAAATCTTTGCCTTTTGCTACCGCTTATATCGCTAGCAATTCTCAACAAGGCAATTTATCAGACGGAATTATTGTCAACGATTTAATCGCTTTTTTAAAAAAATATCAAAATTCGCAAGAAAATATTTTTATTATAGGCGGAAGTCAAATTTATGCTCAATCCTTGCCTTATGCTGATGTTTTATATATCACTCATATCTTAAAAAGGTATCAAGGGGATTCTTTTTTTCCTTACGTAGACTTGACCCAATACCAACTCATAGAAAAAGATATCCAAGAAGAATTGATTTTTGCTACTTATCAAAAAGGAGGCAAAGTTAAATAATGTTTACTTTATTTTTCGTTACATCTTTTTTAACTTTTTATATTTCCTTTGTTGTGTATTGTAAATGCGGCATAGAAGGTTATTTTTTAAGTTTTTTCGCTAGTGTAGCCTTATCTTGGATTATGGTTTTATTGGTGTTTTTTATCATGATGTTTATCAACAGAAGGTTAAAAATTAACAACTCTTTTCAACAGAAAGTTGTTGCTAGCATCTCTAAATTAATTCTTAGATTTTTCCGTATTAAAGTAACAGTTTATAACCAAGAATTAATACCTTATAAAGGGAATTTAGTAATTTATTCTAATCATAAAACTAATTTTGATCCTTTTATTATCGCTTGTGCGATTGATAGAACTATGTCTTTCTCGCCTAAAGATGATTTGTATAAAGGTTGTTGGGGTTGGTTTTTAAGTTATTATTTTAATTCTATTCATTGTTTAAAAATAGTCAGAGACAATCCTCGCGCAACAGCGCAAAACTTAAACCAAGCGATTGAAAATGTGAAACAAGAACTAGCTATGCTTATTTTTCCTGAAGGTGGTGTTGTTAACAAAAAAAACGATAAAATCATCAGTACTTTAGATGGAGCTTATAAAATAGCTGTTAAAGGCGAAGCAAACATTCTTCCTATCACTCTCAAAGGGGCTTATAAAATGAGAAAGAAATTTTGGTTTAAAAGAAAAAAAATCGAAGTAATCATTCACCCTTATATTAAATATGAAGAATATAAAGGCAAAAATACACAACAAATAGGTCAAGAAGTGGCTGATATTATTAATTCAGCTTTATAAAAAACAAAATAGAAAGTATGCTCGCAAGCCTGATGTTTAACAAATTATTTTTTCAACGAATAACCAAAATATTTCTTTTGGGTATGTTTTTCTTTTTTATGATTACTTATTTTCCTTCCCCATCTAAAAATTGTAAAAATGTTTTTAACGATCTGTCTTCTGTAAAAAAGGTTCATCATTATCAAGAAGAAGAGGGAGATTTTTTTCCAGATGAAAAAAGGAAAAAAAATAATATAAAAACAGAAACCGTCAACGGTGAAACATATTTGACTTTTTCTCAATATTACAAAAACGGCGTTTTATCACAAGAAAGCAAATTTCATCAAAACGGTACTTTTGCTCTTTCTTATAAAAATTTTTACCCTAACGGACAATTAAAAACTGTGAGAGAAAATTATCAAAATAGCGATCAGATACATTTTATCCGCAAATACAATAAAAAAGGTGTTTTATACGAGGGGAAAACTTTTTCCCTGCAAGGCAAAACCATTGGTAAAATAATTAATTTTCCGGACGAAGGTTTAATTCAAGAAAATATTTATCACCCGGACAACGAACAACTTTCTCAAGTTTTAGAATACACTCCAGAAGGGCAATTGATGCGTTCTTGGAAATATTGTTTCGATTCTAAAAGTTTAAAGAATAATGTTCAAAGATTTATAGAATATGATGCTGATGGCAAAATTCTGAAAATCACTGATTTTTATCAACATTTTAAACAAAAAGTGATCTACGACAGACATAAGTCCGAAAGGAAAAACAATTTATTTGGTTGTTTAAATTTTTTTAAGAAAAAAAACTAATCATTTTTATGATAGTAAAATTCATTAATATTAAAAAAAAGATTATTTTAGTTCAAAAAAGGAGATTATTTCCTTTTTTTCTTCTTTAAAAAAGTGAAAAAAATATCACGTTATTAACCTCTTTTTTCCGCAAAAAAAGAGAGAGGAAAAGTAAAT
>NZ_AKIK01000044.1:0-8398 GCF_000309465.1 Poinsettia branch-inducing phytoplasma str. JR1 | reverse complement strand
TTTTACAATTAAAAATAAATTTTTTTTCAAAATAAAATTTATGATAGAAAAGTGAGTTTACAAAAAATTATGTTCAAATCATTGAGAAAAAAAAATCTCAATTATAAAAAATACTTCTTAATTATTCTTTTAATTTCTGTATTCGTTATTTTAGCTATTTATGATTATAATCACATTAAAGACATAATGGCTGATCCTAAAAAACAATTCGAAGACATAAAAAACAATATTTTGAAGTTATTTTTTAGCCTTTTAGGTCAAATAATATTCTTATTCGTCCTTTTTAGCATTTATTTTAATTTTAAAAATCATTTAAAAATTAAAAAATTACAAAACAGACTTTCCTTATGGTCCAAACTATCTTATTTTGTTAATCAAATCGGTGAAGAAGTGTTTAATGAATTGCCGATAGGCATTATAGTGATCGATTCTTTTTCTAATGAGATACAATGGATTAATCCTTACGCTGATAAAATCTTTAAAAAACCTACTATCAATACTCCTTTACAAAATTTACACCCCGAAATGAAAGAATTATTAAATTCCAACCAAACACAAACTATTTTAACTATTGGTGAGGAAATTTTTGATTGTTTATACAATAAAGAATTTAATCTTTTTTATTTGTTTAATGTCACCGAAAGAGAACAAATTAAAAGTCTTTATCACAAAAAAACACCTGTTTTAGTTTTTTTATCTTTTGATAATATAGAAGATTCTTTAAAAAATTGGGACTTTTCTGAACAATCTCAAATCAAAGCGGAATATTTAAGTGTTTTATCTGATTTTGTAGAATTATATGAAGGTTATTTAAAGCAATTATCAGATGATAAATTTTTATTATTATTAAACCGTCAACAATTAGAAAATATTATGAGTGATAAATTTTCTATCTTAAAAACGATCCGTGATATTTCTAATAAATATAAATTAAAAATCACTCTTTCTATGGGTGTAGCTTGTTATAATTTACCTTATAATAGATTAGCTTCTTACGCTCAAAGCGCGATTGAATTAGCACAAAAAAGAGGTGGAGACCAAGTAGTTGTTAATATTGAAAACCAAAAAATTCAATATTTCGGAGCGACCCAATCTTCTTTAAGTACTAATTCCAAAGTGTCTGCTAGAGTGAACTCAGAAATTATCAGAGATCTTTTAGAACAAAATAATAATTGTTTTTTCATGAGTCATATTAATCCTGATCTAGATTCTTTGGGCTCAATGATTGCTTTTTATAAAATAGCTTTATCTATTAATAATAATTACGAACATTATATTATTTTAGATGAAGGAAAGATGGATCAAAATTTTAAAATTATTTATCAAAACTTATTAAAAGAAGAACCAGAATTATCTAAACATATTATAACTACCGCCAAAGCTAAAAATATCATTAATAAAAATTCTTTATTAGTTATTTTAGATACGCAAAGCAAAGAAATCGTTAATAGTCCAGAATTATTGGATTTAACACCTAATACGATCATTATTGATCATCATATATCTTCTGATGAAATCATCGTTAACACTTTTGCTTATATAGATTCTTCCTCTTCTTCCGCTGTAGAGATGTTAATTGAATTAATCTATTTTTTAAACCAAAAAATAGATATTACTCCTTTTGAAGCTAGTATTATGTATGGCGGAATGGCAATAGATACTAATTATTTTACTTATCGTACTAATTCAAGAACTTTAGACGCCGCTTCGCAATTAATTTCTATGGGAGCAGAGAGCGATAAAGTAAAATTTTGGTTTAGACAAGAATTTTCTAAAATGTTAAAAATGAACCAATTAATTTCTAATATGGAAATTTATATGGATAGATTCGCTATTGTTAAAAGTAATGAAATAATAGAAAATCGTTCCTTTTTAGCGAAAGTAGCTGAAAATGTGTTAAATATTCAAAATATTGAGGCAGCTTTTGTTGTTGGTCGTCTGCAAGAAAAAGAAATAGGCATTAGCGCTAGATCTTATAATAATGTTAACGTTCAAATCATTATGGAACAAATGGGCGGCGGCGGTCATATGAATAGTGCAGCAACTCAAATAGAAGAAAGCAATATTGATATCATTGTAGGAACATTAAAAAATATATTAGCGTTAGAATATAAAGAAGGGGCTAAAAATATGAAAGTAATTTTATTAGAAGATATTAAAAATAAGGGTAATAAAAATGACATTATAGAAATTACTCTAGGTTATGGTAATTTTTTAATTAAAGAAAAAAAGGCTCTTTTAGCTAATGATAAAAACATTAAAAAAATAGAAAAAGACAAACAACTAAAAGAACAACAAGATTTGGAACATACTGCTTTAATGAATAAATTAAAAAAAGATATTGATAATAAACAAATTAATTTAAAAATTACTGTTGGTCCAAAAGGAAAAATTTACAGAAAAATCACTATGAAACAAATAGTGGATGAATTTTTTAAAGAATTCAATATTTTAATTAACAAGAAAAAAATTGTTTTAGACAGCGAAATCAATTCTTTAGGAGTCTACAAAGCTTCAGTAGTTTTGAAAAAAGATATAACGGCGTCCTTTATTATTAATGTAACGGAAAATAAAAATGAATGAAAATTTAAAACTCCCTTATCATTTAGAAGCAGAACAAGCTATTTTAGGTATTATTTTTTTAGAATCTAGTCAAATAGTTAATGTGGTAGATCGTTTAGAACCAGAAGAATTTTTTAATATTAATCATCAATTTATTTTTATGGCGATGATAGAATTATACCAAAAATCTCAACAAATTGATTTTTATACCATTTCACTTACACTAAAAAACAAAAACCAAAAGATAGAAGGTAGCACGAATTATTTAATTAAATTAACTAATATGATTCCTTCTATAAATCATCTAGATACTTATATTGATTTGGTCCATGAAACGGCTTTAAAAAGAAACATTATTAAAACAGCTTCCGCTATCGTTCACGAAGGACTTAGCAATCCTGATCTTCATCATGAAGAGTTTTTAAATAGTGTGGAAGAAAAAATCTTTCAAATTTCTAAAAATAAAAAAAGTAATAAATTTATCCTCCTAAAAGATCTATTAAGAAAAGTGAGAAAGCTCACTGTTGAAAATAAAAGGAATAATAATATTATCGGTTTAAAAACTGGTTATGCCGGTTTAGACGAAATTACTTTAGGTTTAAAACCAGAAGAATTAATCATTTTAGCAGCTAGACCTTCCATGGGTAAAAGCAGTTTAATGATGAATATAGCGGTTAATATTGCTCAAGAAAATAAAAACGGTAAAGCTTCTGTGGTTATTTTCAGTTTAGAGATGTCTAACGAACAATTAGGTTCTAGGATGATAAGTGCTAAAAGCCAAATCTCTCATAAAAATATTCAATTAGGAATATTGAATCAACAACAATTAAAACAAGTTAATTATTCGATCGATACATTGCAAGATTTAAATTTATATTTTGATGATTCAGCAGCAGCTAATATTTTAGATATTAGGTCTCAATGTAGACAATTAAAAAAACAAGATAAATTGGATATAGTTATTATCGATTACTTGCAATTAATCAGGAAAACTAATAAAACTAATAATCAAGGTTTTTTCAACCGTCAAGAAGAGGTTTCTGATATTTCTAAGAGTTTAAAGGAAATGGCTAGAGAATTAAAAATACCGGTTTTAGCTTTATCACAACTTTCCCGAGAAGTAGAAAAAAGAGAAGATAAAAGGCCTATTTTATCTGATTTAAGAGATTCTGGTAGTATTGAGCAAGACGCTGATATTGTGATGTTTTTATATCGAAAACATTATTATAACAAAGACAGAAAAGACGTTCCTTTAGCTGATTTAGGCCATACTGAATTAATTATTTCTAAAAACCGTCAAGGAGCTACTGGTACGAAACATTTTAATTTAAATTTAGATTACCTTTTATTTAAAGAAATTGATATAATACCGGAATAATTTTTATAAATTAACAAGTAACATCGATAGATATTTTTTTATAAAAGAAATAATCTAGCAAGGAGAAGATAATGTTTGATAAATTAAATTTAATAAAAGAAAATTATTTAAATTTACAAAAAAAAATATCAGATAATTTAGAAAATTTAAAAAACATTGAACTTTTAAAACAATATCATAAATTTAAAACAATTGTTTTTGTTTATGATCAATATTTAAATTTAGAAGAAGAATTAAAAAAAACTGAACAAATAATCAAAAAAGAAGACCCAAAAGATAACGAATTAATTATTTTAGCTAAAGCAGAAAAAGAAGAATTAAAACAACAGATTCAAAATAAACTCCGAGAATTAAAAAAATTATTGTTACCACAAGATGAAGATGACGGAAAAAACGTTATTATGGAAATTAAAGGTGGAATTGGCGGTAGAGAAGCCAACCTTTTTGCTTTAGATTTGTTTCGTACTTATATGAAATACGCGGAAAATAAAAAATGGAAAACAGAAATCATTAATTTCACTCAAACTTTAAAAAACGGAATTAGTTCAGTAGAATTAATGATTTCTGGTAAAAATATTTATTCCTTTTTAAAATATGAATCAGGCATTCATAGAGTTCAAAGAGTGCCCGAAACAGAAAGTCAAGGAAGAACACATACTTCAACCGTGAAAGTATTAGTGATTCCTGAAACTAAAGATATTGAATTAGATATTAATTGGAATGACATTAGAGTAGATACTTATAATTCTAGTGGTCCAGGTGGTCAATCAGTTAATACTACTAAATCAGCTGTTAGGTTGACTCACTTGCCTACAGGTCTAAGTGTTGCTTCTCAAACAGCTAAAAGTCAACATGAAAACAAAGATAAAGCTTTTCAATTATTAAAAAATAGAATTTTTTATCAAATGAAGTCTCAACAAGAAAAAGATAAAAATGATGTTAAAAAGCATTTAATCGGTAAAGGCGAAAGAAGTGAAAAAATAAGAACTTATGATTATTCCAGTAATAGAGTAACAGATCATAGAATAGGTTTAACGCTTAAAAAACTAGATTTATTTATGGAAGGTAAAATAGATTTAGTCATCGAACCTTTAATTGATGAAATGGAAAAACAAAAATTAAAAGAAGAATTTTAAAAAAATGACTAAAAAAAATAAAATTATTATTTTCCCTACTGATACTGTTTATGGTATAGGAGCTAAAATCAATGATACAGAAAATTTAAAAAAGATTTATCAAATTAAAAAAAGAGATCTTAATAAGCCAATAGCTATTTTATTTTATTCATTAGAACAAGTTAAAAATATAGCTCTTATAGATCTCAAAATTATCAAAATAAGTCTTTTTTTTTGGCCAGGAGCTCTTACTTTAATCGTGAATACTACTCCTTCTTTTTATCAATTAACTAAAGAAAAAAAAATAGGAATTAGAATTCCTAATCATAAATTGGCTTTAAAAATATTAAAAGACGAAGGACCTTTAAGAGCGACTTCTGTCAACGACAGCGGCCAACCGCCTTTAAATAATTTTGAAGAAATAGTTGATAAATATCAAAATCAAGTAGATTATATTTACCCTAATGAACAAACAAATTCTAATGTTTCTTCAACAGTTATTGATACAACTGCTCCTTCTTGGGAAATTATTAGAAAAGGCGATATTTCGTTAGAAATGATTAAAAAAACCCTTATATAAAGATTTTTTTCATAAAAAACATTTCTAAATTAATTTTAGGTTCTAAAACTCCTTTTTTAATTTGATACGATAAATCTAATAAAGATAAAAATAAATTAGTTATTTTTTCTTCGTTTAAGGTTTGACTTTCTTTCATTAAATAATATGTTTTAGTGGGAGGGAATTTTAAAATAAAAGCTATTTCTTTTTGGCTTTTTTTTTTATTTATTAAAGTTTTAACAATAATAAGTTCTTGTAGTTTTTTCAAAATTTGATGAATAATTAAAAAAACATCTGTTTTTTGTTTCATTATTTCTTTAAAAATTAAAAAACCATCAATAGGGTTTTTAATATCAATAATAGAATAAATTAAAGAAAAAATATTTTGTTCTTCAGAGTAAACCAATTTATCTATTGATTTCATATCAAAAATAACTCTATCCGAATGATGATATAACTTAATTTTTTTAATTTCTTCATTTAATAAGAATAAATTACCGTTAGTTTTTTGAATTAATTGAGGGATTATTTTTTTTTCTATAAAAAAATTATCTTTTTTAAAAAGATCTAAAACATATGGAATTAAATCTTTTTCAGAAAGATTAATAATTTTATCTTCGTTAAATGTTTTATTTATTTTGTCTCTAATATAAGCAGGGAAATTATCTTTTTCGGCAGTAATATACATAATAATATTAGGATTAGGTTTTTCAATATAATCAAGCCAAAAAGAGATATCTTTTTGAAGAAATAATAAAGAAATATTTTCAATAAAAATAATTTTTTTATTGAAAAAAAAAGAATTCGTAAATAGTTCTTGTTTTAATTGTTCGATCACTTGTAAACAATTATCACTTTCTAATTTATAATTAATAAATTGATAATTGTTCGCTTGACAATCTTTTTTTAAAGAATCTTTTTTTTGTTCTAAAAAAAATAATTGTGAATAAAATAATAAATTTAAAGAATGCATTTTCGTTTTAAAATCCTTTTGTAAATTTTTTTAATCCAAGTCATTCTTCTTTTTAGTCTTTTTAACTGGGGGAATTTTTTTTGTCTTTTTAGCGCGAGGATGAAATTGAAAATAAACCTCTTTTAAACGTTTTTGACTGATGTGAGTATAAATTTGAGTAGTAGAAATATCTTCATGACCTAAAATTTTTTGTAAGGTTCTCAAATCTATACCATTTTCTAACAAATGAGTGGCGAAAGAGTGTCTCAAGGTATGAGGAGAGGATTTAGATGGTAACCCTACTGATTTGATAATCTTTTTGAATATTTTATAACATCCTTGTCTTGATAAACGCTCACCTTTATTATTTAAAAAAACTAAATTACTTTTTTTATCTTTTAATAAAAATTTACGTGAAAGATCCAAATATTCTTTAATTATTTTTGAAGAATATTTGGAAATAGGAACAACCCTTTCTTTGGAACCTTTTCCTAAAATAATAATTTGTGATTGTTTAAAATCTAGATTATCTAAAATCAAATTTAACAGTTCGGTTATTCTCAAACCTGAACCATACATCAATTCAAAAATAGCTTTATTTCTTATTTCGATAATAGAATCATTTTTATTGACTTGTTCTAAAAAGGAAAACACCTCTTCCGTAGATAAAACCGTCGGTAAGGTTTTATCTATTTTAGGTATTTTAAACATTAAAGAAATATCATAATCTATTTTTTTTTCTAATAATAAAAAATGATGAAATTTTTTAATAACGATAATTTTTCTCGCTAAAGTTTTACTCCCTATGCGTTTATTATTCGCTATATGAGACAAAAACAAAGAAACATGCTCTTTATTAATTTCTTTAAAATCTTTCAATTTTAATTCATTTTCTATAAAAATTAAATATTGTTTAACATCAGTTAGATAAGATTTAACCGTATTAAAAGATAAAATAATTTCATCCGAAAGATATAATTCAAATTCTTTTAAAATATATTTCATTTTTAAATCATTTTCTTTCTTTAAAAATAAATTATTTAAATTTGGTTTTTAATTTCGTTTTTAGGTTGAGTTTTTTTAATAGCTAAATATATAAAAAGAGTGTTTAAAGGTATTTTAACTAAATTAGTTAAAATAATAGATTCCCATTGGAATTTTACAGTACCAAAATAAATTAATAAAGTGGAGATAATAGCAATCAAATAATTCAAAATACAAGTGATTACAGATATATCTTTTTTCTTATAAATGTTTAAATACTTGGAAATAATATCTATTCCACCACTAGAACTGCCTTTTCCAATAAGAATGCCGTAAGTAATCCCTCCTACAATAGCAACAATCATAACTCTCAATAAAGAAAGACCAAAACTACTATCTTCAGGGAAACGACCAAAAAAATTTTTAAGTCCCAAACAATTTAGATCATTAATTAAATAAGTTAATGTTAGTATAAAAAATAAAATAAAAAAACTATTTAAAAGAGTAGTAATGCTAAATTTACGATCTAATTTCGGAAAAGAAATTAAAATTAATAAAATTCCGTTTACAATTCCATAAAAAGAAGCTGCAAAAAAACCAATAAATAAAGGATTTTCAATTTGGAAAATACTTTTTAAAACTTTAGCAATAGCATCACCAATACCGTGAACTCCTGTTGCATATAAATTAATGTCATAATTACCACTGCTAAAAACAACATCTATTAAAGAATAAATAAAAGATAATGTCAAAAACAATGTAAAATTTTTTATATTAATAATTTTTGTTTCTTCTAAGCGCTTGCCTGAGTTGCTCATATATACCTTTTTTTATCTATTATTATTTTT
>NZ_AKIK01000045.1:0-11273 GCF_000309465.1 Poinsettia branch-inducing phytoplasma str. JR1 | reverse complement strand
TAATTATTCTTTATTTTTATAATGGTTAAAATAAATAAAATTAGGTTATAAAATGATAATTGTTAAAGGTTTAAATTTTAGTTATAAAGAAAAACAAATTCTTCATGATTTGAATTTTAAGATCAATCCAGGGACATGGGTTTCTATAATAGGCGATAATGGTTCAGGCAAGTCTACTTTAGTTAAAATTTTAATCAGTTTATTGCAATATCAAAAAGGACAAATTATGATCAACGGTTTAGAGTTGAATGAAAATAATTTATCTGATATTCGTCCTCTTATGGGGATTGTTTTTCAAAACCCTGATTATCAATTTATCGGATTCGATGTACGAAGCGATATCGCTTTCGGTCTAGAAAACCAAAATTTACCAAGAGAAGAAATGCAACAAAAAATTTTTGAGGTTTCTCGTTCTTTAGGTATTTATGATTTATTAGACAAAAAACCTCAAGAACTATCTGGCGGTCAAAAACAAAAAGTCGCTATTGCTTCTGTTTTAGCTCTGGAACCAGAAATTATTATTTTTGACGAACCAACGGCTTTTTTAGATCCTCAAGGAGTTAAAGAGATTCATAATATTATCAAAAACATTCATCAACAAAAAAATAAGATTTTAATCACTATCACACATGATTTATCTTTTGCTTTGCAAAGCGATGAGATTATTATTTTAGAAAAAGGTCATCTATTAAAACATGATAAACCAGCAAATTTTATTAAAGAACCTTCTTTTTTGGAAAAATATTTTGTTAATTTGCCCTTATCTTTGAAACTTTATTATGAATTATTAAAAAAAGATGAAAATTTATCTCATGAAAAAACAGAATCTTTGCAAAAAATAAAGGAAATCTTATGGCAATACAGTTTAAAAATGTAAGTTATTATTATGACAAAACAAAAACACATGCTATCAAAGATATTAATTTAAAAATTAACGAAAATAATGAATTTATCGCGTTAATTGGTCAAATTGGTTCGGGAAAATCTACTTTAGTTCAATTGATGAACGGTTTATTAACACCTTCAGAAGGTGAAATAGAAGTTTTTGGGCAAAAAATAAATCTCAAAACGCCTGAAAAACGTTTAGCTTCTTTGAGAAGTAAAATTGGCTTAGTTTTTCAATTCCCTGAATATCAACTTTTTGAAACAACTGTTTTAAAAGATGTGATGTTTGCGCTTAAACATTTGAAAATAAATAATAATACTTCAGAAAAGAAAGCTATTTCTGTTTTAAAAAGGTTAGGCATTGAAGAAGATTTATTTATTTCTTCTCCTTTTAAATTATCTGGCGGACAACAAAGAAAAGTGGCTATTGCTGGCATTTTAGTTATGGATCCTGCTATTTTAGTTTTAGATGAACCTACGAGAGGTTTAGATGTCAAAAGTCAAATTGAAATTATGAATTTTTTTCAAGAATTATTTCAAATAGAAAAAAAAACCATTATTTTTATCACTCATAATATAGATTTAGTATCAGAATACGCCAATAGAGTGATTTTTTTAGAAAAAGGTCAAATTATGTTTGATGGTTCTAAAGAAGACTTTTTTATGAATGAAAAATTCAATAAATTTGAAGCTTATAAACCGCAAACTTTCCAACTGGCGCATTTTTTAGAAAAAGAATTGAACATCCCCTTTATTCCTGTTTATTCTTTTGAAGAAATGTTGAAATATTTAAAAAAATTTTATAAAGGAAATAATAGTTTAGATGATTAATTCCGATTTACAACAAAAATCTGATTTAAAGAAAAAATCTTTTTTATATAGCATTAATCCAGCGATTAAAATCATCGCTATCATTGCGTTTTTTAAAGTTATTTTTAGTTTAGATGTCTCTTTTTTTTCCAAAGAAACAAACCTATTAGAAAAAGCTTTATTTTTCGGACCTTTCGTTTTTCTAATTTTGTTTTTATTTTTTTTGTTAATGCATCTGAATTTTTCTGTCGTTAAAATGTTAAAACGTATTTCTCATTTGAAATTTCTTATTGTATTAAGTTTAATTTTTCATATTTCTTTAAAAGAAGAAGTCGGAAGAGACATTTCTTTTCAAGTGTGGAATATTTACTTAATGTTGTTCAGTTTAGGGGTTTTTTATTTCGTTTTTAAAAAGATCTTTCCGAAAAATATTTATTCTTTTTTGTTTGTTATCTTTTTCTTGGCAATGCCTTTTCTTACTTCTCATTTGAACTTGTTGAAAACACATCGAATACCTTTTATACAGGAAGATTATACGGTTCAATTATTTTTGAAAAAAACAGATTTCTTAAAAATTATTTTAATATTTATTAGGATTTTATTGATTTTAACCGTTATAACTTTATTTAACGAAACCACTTCTTTTATGGAAATAAATGATGGTTTGGAAATCGTTTTAAAACCTTTGAAAAAACTAAAATTTCCTTTAGAATTTTTTTCCATCATGATATCTTTGATTTTCATGTTTATTCCTTTTTTAATGGAAGAAACTAAAAAGATTATTAAAGCGCAAATGTCTAGAGGTTTGGATTTATATACTAAAAATTTATTTAAAAAGATTTATAATTTATTATCTTTATTAATTCCTATTTTTGTGATATCTTTTCAAAAATCTTTAGTTTTAGCTAATGCTATGGAAGCGCGTGGATATGTTTTAGGTGAAAAACGTACTAAATTAAACCATTATCAAATGACAAAAAAAGATTATCTTTTTTTAATAACTATTTTATCATTTTTTATATGGAGTTTTTTTTTAAAAAAAGGGAAAAAATATTTTTTTATTTTATGATTTATTATAAAATAAAAGAGAGGTTTTTGATTTGAAAAAATTTACTTATAAATTGGTTTTAAGTTATGATGGCACTAATTATCACGGATATCAAAAACAACCCAAATTGATCACAATTCAGTCCGTTTTAGAAAATGTTTTTTTTCGTCTTACAAAACAAAAAATTATAACTTACTCCGCTAGTCGCACTGATAAAGGGGTTCATGCTGAAGGTCAAGTAGTTCATTTTTATACTTCTTTTTTAATTGATAATTATTTTTTCCAAAAAGCTTTAAATAAAGCCTTGCCTAAAGATATTAAGGTCGTGGAACTCTCTTTAGTGTATGATGCTTTTCGCGCTCGTTATCATACTAAATCCAAAATTTATAAGTATTTTTTTTCTAAAAAAGAATTAACACCTTTTAATAACCGTTTTCAAACTTATTTTGAATCTTTGGATTTTACCTTAATTAAAAAAGCATTATCTTTAATTAAAGGCGAACATGATTTTGTTTTATTTACCAACAATAAAGACGAAAAAAAATCCACTGTTAAAATCATTTATGACGCTTTTTTAGAAGAAACCGAAGATCAATATATTTTGGTTTTTCACGGTAAAGGTTTTTTAAAACATATGATTCTTTTTTTAGTAGGTTTTTTAATTGGGATCGGGCAGAAAAAAAAGACTTTATTAGACTTGGAAAATATGTTAAACTTAACATATGATAAACAATTTTCTTATTTAGCTCCTCCTTGTGGTCTTGTTTTAATAAAAATTTTTTATTAAAAAGGTGGTTTGATATGTTTATTTCTTTTGAAGGTGGCGAAGGAACTGGTAAAACCACTCTCGCAAATACTTTATTTAAAAAAATGATTCAAAAACATACAGTTATTTTTACTAAAGAACCGGGAGGTTGTGAAACTAATCTTCCTATAAGAAATCTTTTATTCAGTTCTGATAATAAAATAGACGTTCGTACGGAAGCTTTATTATACGCAGCCGATAGAGCAGAACATTTAGATAAAGTTATTTTACCAGCTTTAAAAAAAGGTCAAATAGTGATTTGCGATCGTTATATAGATTCTTCTTTGGCTTATCAAGGTTATGCTAGAGAGTTAGGTGAAGAATTTGTTAAAAAAATTAATGTTATTGCATTGAAAACGATGCCTGATATTACTTTTTATTTAGATTTAGATCCACAAATAGGACTTCAAAGAATAAAAGACAAAAGAGAAGATAAAAGAGAATATTTTGATTTACAAACTTTATCTTTTCATCAAAAAGTTAGGCGAGGTTTTTTAAATTTGCATAAACAATTTCCTCAGAGAATTTTTAAAATTGATGCTAACCAACCTTTGGAAGAAATACAATCCATCATTGAAACAGAAATACAAAGATTGTTTAAAATAAAATTATGAATAAAAAACAACGTTTATTGGAAAAATTTAAATTTATTATTGAACAAAAAAAATTATCTCATCTTTATTTAATAGAAGGCAGTGAAGAAGAAACTAGACATGAATTTATGTTGGAATTAGTTCGTGACTTTTTACAAACTTCTCCTTTTGACCCTCAATTAGAAAATTTAATTAAAAATTTTTCGTATCCTAATTTTTATCATTTAAGTTATAAAAAAAATAATTCCATTAAAAAAGAACAAATTTTGGAAATGCAAAATTATTTCAACCAAACTTCTTTGTTTCAACAAAAAAAAGTTTATGTTATTGAAGGCATTGAACATCTTCATGTTAAAGCAGCTAACAGTTTACTTTATTTTTTAGAAAACCCTATTAGTGAGAATATTTTAGGTATTTTATTAACTAACAATCGTGATCTTGTCCTGCCTACTATTCTTTCACGTACACAAGTTTTTTCGTTAGATAATATGACGGAAGACGAAGAAGAAAAAAAAGTTTCGCCAGAAATTAATACAGGCGCAGTTTTAGATGACGTTTTAATCAGTTTATTAAATCGTTTTCACAACGGAACGGAAGATGTTTTAAAAAATAATTATTATTTAGAATTTAAACAATTCTTTTTATTGTTTTTAGATAATTTTAAAAAAAAGAATGATTTTGTTTATTTATTCGTAGAAGCTAAGCCTTTAACTGAAGATAAATTGTTTGTTAGCGATTTTTTAAAAGTTATAATGCAATTTTTCTTAGATTTATATTATAAAAAAAATAATTTATTTTTTATTTTTCCTATAGAATTATTAGAAAAAACTTTTTTTGATGAATTATCTTTAGAACATATTAATAAATATTTAGAGATTTTGGAGCAAATAGAGCAAAAGAATGTTTTTTTAAATGCTAATTTTTGTTTTATGACTTTATTGTTAGAAATAGAAAAACAAAAGGAGTTTTTAAATTTAACTTAAAATTTAAAAATTATTAAAATATGGTAATAATACAAAAAACCTTTATCGAACCGAAACCAACTTTATATTTGGTTTCTACTCCTATCGGCAATATGTCAGATTTAACCTTTCGTGCGTTAGAAATTTTAAAAAAAGTTGATTATATTTTGGCGGAAGATACCAGAAGAGCTCATAAAATATTAGAATTTTATCAATTTAAAAACAATTTGCTTTCTTTGCATCAATATAACGAAAAGCAAAGGGTGCAAAAGATTTTATCTTTTTTAGAGGGTGGCAAACAAATAGCTTTAATTAGTGATGCGGGCACTCCTTTAATTAGTGATCCGGGTTTATTGTTAGTGCAAGAAGTTAAAAAAGCAGGTTTTTATGTTACTTCTGTGCCAGGACCGGCGGCTTTTTTGTCCTCCTTTAGTATTTCTTCTTTTGACATTCCGTTTTTATTTTTAGGTTTTTTACCTAAAAACAAAAAAGCTAAAACAGAAATGTTATTAAAACACCGTTTTTTTGAAGGATCTTTAATTATCTATGAATCTCCTTTCAGAATTAAAGACACTTTACAAATAGTTCAAATGCATTATCCTCAACGTAATGTTTCTTTATCGAGGGAATTAACAAAAAAATTTGAAACCATTATTAATGGTGATATTGATAGTGTTTTGCTAGAAGAGTTGAAAACTAAAGGAGAATATGTTTTAGTCATTGAAGGCAATAAAAAGTCTTTTTCTTATCAAGATTTTTCTTTAGACGAACATATTATGTTTTTTTTGCAACAAGGTTTTTCTGAAAAAGAGTCTTTTTCTAAAGTTGCTAAAGCGAGAAATATTTCTAAAAAAGAGATTTATCAAAAATATAAAATTCAAAAAGATAATGTATAAAAAAGGAGATTTATTGTTTATATGCCAGTTAAAAAAAAGAAGTTTTACATTTCTACTTCTATTGCTTACGCCTCAGGCATTCCGCATATCGGTAATGTCTATGAAATGATTTTGTCCGACTCAATAGCACGCTTTAAAAAAATGGATCATTATGATGTTTATTTCCAAACAGGAACCGATGAACACGGTCAAAAGATTGAAAAAAAAGCTTCTCAAGAAAAAATAAATACTCAAGAATATGTAGATCATATTTCTTCTGAAATTAAAAGAATTTATGATTCCGTAGGGGTGAATTATGATCATTTCGTGAGAACTACCAATGATTCTCATAAAAAAACAGTTCAAGCGATTGTTAATAAACTATTAAAAAAAGGCGATATTTACTTAGGAACTTATGAAGGTTGGTATTCTGTCGTTGAAGAGAGTTATATAGCAGAAAAAGACTTAATCGACGGTAAAACTGCTAGTGGTGAAACACCAGTTTGGTCAAAAGAAGAAGTCTACTTTTTTCAATTATCGAAATATCAAGAGCGATTATTAACTTATTTAAATGATAATCCTCATTTGATTTTGCCGAAAGAAAGAAGAAAAGAAATTTTAAATTTGTTAAAAGAAGATTTAACTGATTTATCTATTTCTAGGACTTCTTTTAAATGGGGCATTCCTTTAAGTTTTGACCCTAACCATGTGGTTTATGTTTGGGTTGACGCTTTAAGCAATTATATTACCGGTTTAGGTTTTCAACTGTCTGAAGACGGACAAATCTTGCCTAATGAACAATTTTTAAAATATTGGCCTTGTGATCTGCATGTTATCGGGAAAGATATTAGCAGATTTCATTTGATTTATTGGCCTATTTTATTGATGGCTTTAGAAATCCCTCTACCAAAAAAATTTTTAATTCATCCTTGGATTTTATTCAATAACGATAAAATTTCCAAATCGACTAATAATGTGGTTTATATAGATGATTTGTTAAAGTTTTTTTCTGTTGATGCTATTAGATATTTTGTTTTACACGAAATACCTTATGTTTCTGATGGAACTTTAAGTTATGAACTTTTATTAGAAAGATATAACGCTGATCTTGTGAACACGATAGGAAACTTGTTAAGCCGTACTTTAGGCATGATTAAATCTTACTGTAATGCTCAATTAACCAAAACAGCGACAGAAAAAAAAGATGACTTTAATTTGCCTCAAAAAGCGATTGATACTGTGAAGTTGGTTAAAAAAGCAATGGATTCTTATCGAGTGGCGGAAGCGATTGAACATATCATTCAATTAGCTCGTTATTCTAATAAATATGTGGATATTGTTGAACCGTGGAAAATTTTTAAAGAGAAAAATAACTCAGCCAAATTAGATGTTTTTTTATATAATTTAGTTGAAACTTTACGTTTTATAGGCGTTTTATTAAAACCTTTTTTGCCTGAAACATCTGAATCAATTTTAAAACAAATTAAAGCAGAAGAAGAAACTTTTGAAAGTTTAGAAGAATTCGGCATCACTCAAACCAAAGAATTACAACCCGTAGAAAAATTGTTTGAACGACTTGATAAGATTGATTTATAAATAAAATTCGTCTTTTCGGGTAAATAATTATTTTTCAAAAAACCACTTGAACCCCTTTTAAAGAAAAAAATACTTCAAATAAATAATTATTTGAAGTATTTTTTATAATTGATAAAATATTAATTTTTAATTAGGCATAAATATTAACAGATGTGTTATAATTTATTTGGTTGATTTCATTAAATTGTTATCATTTTTATAAACCTTTTTTTGGTTGATTTTTTTTAACGGTTAAAAAGTTTTTACCTAAATGAACCGTCCCACTTATAGTAATGATTTTCGTCAAAGTTTTTTGGTTAATTGTGCTTTTCGGTTAAAATGTTTCATATATAAAAAGACCCATCCCACTTACCGTAAACTTATGAAAAAATTGTGGAACCAAAAAAGTACTCGCGCCGTTTGGAAACGAAGCAAGAAAATGTATATCAATTTATTGATAAAATTTTTATTTTTCAAAAATAAAATTATTTTTACAAAATAATAAAAAATGAAATCATCCAAAATCATTCTAACATAAAAAAATACCAAAATTAATAATTTTATTTTAGTTAAAAAGATTAATAATTAAACCCAAAAAGCATAATAATGAAATTAACAATTATAATATGATAGAGATAATCCCTTTTAGAGATATTTATGTTTCTATTTTTTTTAAAAAAAAACATCCTCAAAGTATTTATTAATGCAAATGAGGATGGTTTTTTTGTTTATTTAACTCGTTTTAATCACTTTTAAAGGCTTTTTTTATCTTTTCTTGAAGTTTATTAAACTCGTCCCCATTTATTTCTTTTTTTAAAATATTGTTTAGAGCGTGAAAAAAACAATAACCATCGACTAGAGTGTCATTGTATTCCTCAATATAAAAATGTGAATTATTTATGTTTTTCATTTGGCAGACAATTTGCTCCTCGAATTTAGTTGTCGCACTATATTCTTCATTATGAAAATTATTTTTAGCATTTTTAACCATATGTTTTTCAATTTTTAAAAAAATATTTTTTTCTAATTGTTTGCTGATCCAATCGATTGTTCCTTGGATTAAAGTCAAACAAGCGGTGTTCAAGCACCCTTGCAAAGTTTTATCAATAAATTCAATCATTTCTTTCGCATCAGGAATGAAAATAATGGGATAAGTTTCTTGTTTGTTATAGTTTTTCATAAATTCTTCAAGCCCTAAAAGAGGCAATAATTTTATATTTGTGAAGTTTTGGATTTTTTCTTGCTTTAAATTGTTTACTTTTTCATCGTAATATTTTTTGATATTCGAAAAAGAATTATCTTGTAAATTAGCGGATTGGCGATGAGCAGTATTGTTGTAAGGATGTTCGTTGTGAGGGGATATTTTGATGATAAAGAATAAAGCGAATAAAAAGCCCATTGCAATGAAAAAATGATATAAATATTTTTTTATCGTTTTCGTAATCTCCACTTTTTATTAATTTGAATAATTATTTTTTTGATAAATAAAAAAGATTTCTTAATTCATCTTTTCAAGAAATAAAAAACCATTTGATTGATGTTTTATAATTTATTTTATCAGGAAAGTTATTTCTTTGGAGAAGCTTTATCTTTATCATATTTTTATTTTTGGCAAATCAGGTATATTATTTTCCTCTTTTTTGGCTGTAGTTTGCTTTTGATTAAAAACAGATATATTTTAAGGGGAGAAAATAATGGATAACTGGAAGCGAATGAAAATATAATATTATTTAAAAAAATATTATTCTTACTTTTATTATAAAACAAAAATATCTTTTTATTAAAGAAAAACAAGAACCATTGATTTTCTTTTTGAATAAATATTTATTTTTATTTTCCTCCTTTTTATAGTCTTTTTTATAAGAATTACTAATTTATTGATAATATTTTAAACTCTGTTTTGATGGATATTTTGGCGTTTCACTTGCAAAAAAAAGATATAATGAGATTATATATAATTAAATGAAAAGAGAGATAAACAAATGTCATCAAATCAGCCCCCTCCCCTTATAATAAACCGCCTAAAAAGGAAGGCAACTTGTTATTAATTAGGATAATTGTTTTTGCCGTTATTGCAGTGTTAATAATTGGTTCGATAATTGCAGCTCAAAAAGGTTCAGACGATAAATTTTTTAGTTTCAATATCGGACCAGGAAACGAAGAGTCAAATAAAACAACAGAAACATCGAAAAATACACAAACAGTAATAGTAAACGTTGATTTAGGAGCTTTATACAATATGCCAGATAGTTATTAAACAACATATTCAACAAAAAATTGATATCAATTTTGACGCAGAAGTTACTCATACACCAAGTTATAATTCCAATAAATATAGCAAACACAAGATAAATTCACCTATTGAAAATCCTGCTGATAATATAAAAGCAGTTTATTTTGATGGTGGCGAAAGAGAACCTTCTTTTGGCAACGGTCAATTTAAATCGGAACAATTAAAAAAAATGGGCAATAGGTCGACAAAAATTTATATATTCAAATCGTTGAGTTCTAATAGACATGAAATTGTTTTGGACACATTTCGAAGGAGATGTTGCTTTCTGAAGACGAATGACTAATTATATTCAAAAAAATATTAATACTAACTATCCAGCTCAATTTAATGTGGGAGACCTGAAAAAAAATTAAAATATTTTATTAAAAGTCCTCTTTCAGGCGTTAAAGGTGTTTATTTTGCTGAAGTCACAAGACCTCAACAAAAAACTATTATACTTTAGAAGAATTGATTGCAAATACTACTGGTTCGCTTAATAATATTTATATTTTTAAAGAAAAAAAGATTAACATTCAAGAAATAGTTATCCCCCAAGGGAGCCATTCAAATATTCAAAAAGTTATCGAATTATACATTAAAAACAATATTGATTTCAATTTTGTTGGAGAAGTAAGCGATTATTCATGTTATAATTCTAATTATTATAGTTCAAAATTTAGATAGCAAAATAGCTTATAGACGTTGATACCTTAGATGTTTTAAGTGTTTATTTTGACGGAGGAACGAGAAAAAAAGACTTTATTATCCAGAATGCACTTTAAATCAATTAAAACATAAATCTATGAATTCTCCGATTAAAAACTCTAATGACAATATAAAAGCTATTTATTTTGATGGAGGCAAAAGAAAAAAATAATCTCAGTTTACCCAATATAATTTAGAAGATTCAAAAACAATGGGTAATGGAGTTAATAAAATTTATATTTTCAAAGCCGTTCAAAAACCATTCACTATTTTTCATGTTAATATCGGAACAATTGGTGACGCAACTTAAAATATTCGAGATTTTATTAAGGTAAAAATAAATCCCGACTTTATCGGTTCTGTTTCAGAAACTTCAAGTTATAACACTGATAGTGTTTTTTTATCAAAAAAAATTAATACTCCGATTCAAAATCCTGATAAATATACCAAAGAAGTTTATTTTGATGGAGGAAAGAGATTGAAAACTTTTTAGGATCCCACTATATTTTGGAGGAATTGAAGCAAATGGAAGATGGCGTTAAAGCGATGTATATTTTTCATAATGATTCAGCCGAATTAAAGGCATTCCAACTGGTCTCTGTTCAAGTGTTCCCTATTGAACAAAAGCCGAAAGAAATTAAAAAAATACTCAAACCATATGCAATTGACGAAGCAATCGAATCGAAAGAACAAAAGCAAGAACAAAAAGAACCTAAAAAAACAATATAATTATAATTAATTTT
>NZ_AKIK01000046.1:0-6404 GCF_000309465.1 Poinsettia branch-inducing phytoplasma str. JR1 | reverse complement strand
AATTAATAAGTAATTTTTTTATTATGAATTTTTATTATAAATTAAAAATAATGATTTATTTTAGAAATAGTTAGGTATGAATATAATATTTAAAATTATAATTTATTTTTTAATTGGGCAATACTTTATTTATAGTTAACGGATATAGTGTAATTAAAATCAAAAGAAATAATATTTAGCAAATCCTATTTCTTAAATTATGCCAGATGAAGCCAAAAAGGGTGGAGCTAAAGTGATTGTTATGGGCGTTCTGATTCTCCTATCAACTTTTCTATTTCTTCTCTATTAATAGTTTCTTTTGCTAACAATGTGTTAGCTATTTTATCTAATAAATCTTTATTTTCTTTAATTATTTTTCTTGTTTCTTCCATACATTCATCGATAATTTTTTTTAATTTCTTTTTCTACTATTTCATTACGTACAAAAGAATTATTATCATTCTGCATCGGTCCTAAATCACTCATACCTAATTTAGTTACCATTTGAGTAGCTATTTGAGTAGCTTGTTGAAAATCATCAAAATCCCCATTAGAAATATCATCAAATATTAGTTCTTCGGCCGCTCTGTGGTTTAAATAAGAGATAATGTTAGATAACATTTTTTTTTTAGAAGAAAAGAAAGTTTCTTTTTCTGGAAACATTAAATTATATCCATCAGCATTGCCTCTAGGAATAATAGTTATTTTGTGCACTTTTTGAGCATGTTTTAATTTTAAACCAATGACTGTATGTTCCGCTTCATGATAAGCTACCATTTTCTTTTCTTCTTCATCATATTTACGGGATTTTTTCACTGGACCCATTAAAACTAGATCAATAGCTTCATATAATTTTTCATTTGTTATTGTTTCTTTATCATTTCTAACTGTTAAAATAGAAATTTCATTTAAAATGGTTCCTAATTGAGCGCTGTTCATTCCAGGAGTTTGTTGAGCGATTTGATTAAAATCAACTTTGGAAGAAATTTTTTTATTTCTCACATGTACCTTTAAAATAGCTTCTCTAGCTTTAACATTAGGCAAACCTACTTTAAAAAAACGATCAAAACGTCCAGGTCTTAATAAAGCTGAATCCAGTATATCTTTTCGGTTAGTTGCACCGATGACAAAATCAAACCTTTCGTTTGAACAAACCCATCCATTTCAATTAATAATTGGTTTAAAGTTTGTTCGTGTTTATTTTCAAAATCTCCTCTTTTTTTCCAATCGCATCTATTTCATCAATAAATAAGATACAGGGGGAATTAAATTTTAATTCTTTAAATAATTTTTTAATTTTTTTAATAAAGATGCTAAACATTTGTTCAAAAAGAATACAAATTATTTTTTCAAATGCTTTCTTTATTTCTTTTTTTTATATTATCAATGGTAGTAAATTATCTTTTTTAATAATATTAATTTTTATTATAACACAAATAAACCAAAAAACAATCTTTTTTTCTTTTTATTTTGTAAAAAAATTATCAATTTAAGGAAAAAACCCGTTTTATAGTAAAAAAAGAAATTTGGACCAAAAAACATTAAGAGTTGTTTGGTTCCGAAATTTCTTTTTGATAATGAACTAAAGATTGTTGATAAACTTGGATGATTTTTTGAGCAAATATTTCTTGACTATAAATGGCGACTGATTCTTTAGCTTTAAGAGCTAATTTTTGCCTTTCTTGAGGGTCTTGAAATAAAAGAGTTAACTTCTGTATTAATTCTTCTTTAGTGCGGTAAAATAAACCATTTTCGCCCTCTTGAATAACACCTTCCAAAACTGGATCATAACGTACTAATAAAGGTAAAGAAGCGGCCAGAGCTTCAATATAAGTTAATCCTTGTGTTTCAAATAAAGAAGCATTAAGGAAAACATCCCCTAATTGATAATATAAACCCAATTGTTGATAAGCCAAAAAACCTAAAAAAATTATTTTATCATTTAAACCGAGTTTTTTAACTTTTTTGATTAAATTAATTCTATCTGGGCCATCACCAATAATAACAAACTTACTTTGAGGATGTTTAAGATGAAACGCAGCAAAACCTTCGATTAAATATTTAATCTCTTTTTCTTCAGATAATCTGCCTACATAAAGACAAATAAAATTATCTTTTAAACCTAGTTTTTCTTTTAATTGGCGAATTTTTTCAGAAGAAATGTTTTCTTGATAAAAAGGCTTTAAATTAAAACCAGTAGGAATAACGTGATAATTGCTTTCGATAGGATAACGCTCTTGTAAAAAATGAAGTACTTTAGGGGTCGGAACGATAACCGCCTTCACGGTGGAAATATATTTAGTCAATAATTTATCAAAATATTTTACAATAGTTTTTTTCCACATTTTTAACCAAAAGTTTTGGTTAAGTTCGATGAATTTAATATACATCGTGTGAAAAGTATAAACAATAGGTAAATTAAGCTCTTTTGCTGTATAAAGTCCTAAAGAACCGATGCCAAATTCAGTATGTAGATGGATAATATCTAAATTTAGATCTTTTAATAAAGGCAGATATTTTTTATAACTAACCACCCAACGAAAACCTTTTAAAGCTTTCAGAGGAACTGGCAAACCTTTGATCCTGATAATATGAGGATCTTTTTCTTCTTTTATTTGTGGTGAATTAGGGGCGATAATATAAACTTCATACCCTAAAGCTTCTAAACCTAATTTTAAAGATTTAACGGAAA
The DNA here is from genome assembly GCF_000309465.1 of Poinsettia branch-inducing phytoplasma str. JR1. Taxonomy (NCBI): domain Bacteria; kingdom Bacillati; phylum Mycoplasmatota; class Mollicutes; order Acholeplasmatales; family Acholeplasmataceae; genus Candidatus Phytoplasma; species Poinsettia branch-inducing phytoplasma. The sequence continues at coordinate 3,733 of NZ_AKIK01000046.1, read as the reverse complement.
CCACAACGCCACTGATTAATGGTTCATATGAATCTGTAAAAAGACCTATTTTCATTTTCATGCCCTACTTATTCGCATTATTTACTAACATAAAAGATATTGCCGCCTTTTTTATTTATCAAAAGGATGATTCTGTTTTTGTAAAGTAGAAACTAAACTTTCCACTTTTTTAAACGAAGGATGTTTGATGTCTAATTTTTTTATTCCGTAAGGAGGTAAAAAAGAAATAGTGATTAAAGGTATTTTGATTTCTATGACTGTTCCGCGACCAAAGGCATTATGTTCTACTTTATCGCCTATTTGGTATAAAAAAGCTTGATGAGGATTAGCTGGTCTAATTTTCATAGTTTTATTAAAATAAGCATCATTAGGATTAGTTAGAGGAAAATTCATTTCTTTCACAAAAGAAGAAATTTCTAATTTCACAAATTGCCCGTATTTCATTCTTTGTGCGACACTAGTAAGATATAAATGTTCTTTCGCTCTTGTAATAGCGACATAAGCTAGACGTCTTTCTTCTTCTAAATCAAAAGTATCGTCAGGATCTTTACTATTGTTTAAAGGGAAAATATTTTCTTCAAAACCAATAATGAAAACCACTTTAAATTCCATTCCTTTTACTTTGTGGACAGTAGCTAATTTAACTTGATCATTGTCATCTCTTTTATCTTGGCTATATAAAGATATTTGGTCTAATAATTGGTTTAATTTTTCCAATACAGTTCCTTTGAATTCTGTGTTCGCTTCAGCGAAAACATTTTTCAATTCTTGGATATAATCTAGAGCGTTTTGAGTTTCTAAAGAATCCGGCTTTTCTCTTAAAGTATCAGAATAACCAACTGTTTTATCCACATAATCCACTATTTCTTCTAATTTATTAAAAGAATGGGAATGTAGTTTATCTTTCATTTTTTGGATTAAAGTTTGAAAAGAAACAATATTTTTGATAATTTTGGAATCAGGAGGATAATGGTTTAAGGCTGCAAAGAAAGAAATGTTTTGATTTTGACTGATTTCTTCGATTTTTTGAAAAGTTACTTTACCTATTTTTCTACTCGGAACATTAATGATTCTTTGGAGGTAAAAATTTTGATCAGTATCCATTAAGACTTTTAAATAAGCTATTAAATCTTTAATTTCTTTTCTTTGGTAAAAAGAGATATTGCCTAATATCTTATAAGGAATCCCTTTTTTCATTAAATTATTTTCAAAGAGCCTTTCTAAAGTATTGTAACGATATAAAATAGCGATATCTCCATAACGACATTGGTTTTTAGCCACTAATCGATCAATTTCTTTAATGACAAAATCAACTTCCGAATTAGCGTTAAAAAATTGGTTAAAAAAGACCTCTGATCCATCGCCTAAAGAACTTTTTAATTCTTTACCGAAACCATTATGATTTTTTTTAATCAATAAATTCGCTTTTTTTAAAATATTATTAGTAGAACGATAATTCTGTTCTAAAATAATTTTTTTAGCTTGAAAATCTTGCACAAAAAGATCGTTATTTTCTTTACTAGCGCCTCTAAAAGAATAAATATTTTGATCCGGATCTCCTACAGCGAATAAATTACGATGTTTTTCGGCTAAAAGTTTTAAAATTTGGTATTGATGGAAATCAGTATCTTGAAATTCATCGACTAAAACATGCAGAAATTTATTTTGGTAAAAAGTTCTAATTTCGGGATAATTTAAGAATAATTCATAAGTATAGATGATCAAATCATCAAAATCGATTAAATTATTATTTTTTAAATAAGTTTGATAAGCATTATATATTTTTTCAATATGATGATCCATCGGAGGAGAATCTTTTCTATGAGGATTTTTCGTTTTAATTAAATAAATTTGTTTTTTTAAAAACGAAGGCAAGTATTTTTCAGAATCTAAATTAAGTGCTTTAACAACATCTTTAATAATTTTTTTAGAATCGTTATCATCTAAAATATTAAAACGCGAATCATAATTGTATGACAAACGATTGATAAAACGTTTTAAAACTTGAAATCCAAAAGCATGAAAAGTATAAATATTAAGAGCTGCATTAGGAATTTGGAGAATATTTTGCACCCTATTTTTCATTTCTTTAGCCGCATTATTAGTAAAAGTAATAGCTAAAAATTGATCATAAGGAATGTTTAATTGTTGAATTAAATAAATTATTCGACTAGTTAAAGTTTTGGTTTTACCTGTTCCCGCCCCAGCGATAACATAAAGAGCGCCTTCTTTATAGGTAACAGCTTTTTTTTGTTGTGGATTTAATGTTTTTAACCATGATTTTTTTAACAAAATGAGTACCTTCTTGTCTTTGTGAAAATGATTTTTTTATTTTAAAAAGAGCAATATTGCAAAAAGATAATGTACAATAACTACTTGTGACATAATAATATTATAACAAAATAAGCTGCCTTTTTCTAAAGGATAAGTGATTTATCTGGAGGGTTCTATATTTATTGATAGTTAAAGATACTGAATGCGACCGATTGTTTGGATTCGAATTTTATATAAAAATAATAAAAAAACTCTACTAATCCCTTCACTAATACTAATAGCGTTTTAAAAAAAAAAAAAATGTTATGTTTTTGAAATTTTATTTAACTTTTTTCATTTTGTTGATAATTACTTATTTTAGGCGTATTTGTAGTATCAGACCTTTTAATTCTGTTAATTTTTGTTTTCTCGCCTTAACTCGTAACTCGTATATATGATTCTATAATTTAAAGATAGGTGCATTTTCGCCTCTATCTTTTTTTATGGTGTTTTTTTCAACTTTTTTTGGTTGAAATAATTTTTATGAATTTGATAAGAAGTTTGATAATTAAATTTAACCAATAACCATTTTTTATTATCATATGTAAATCGTTTTTATCAATCATCCTTCTTTGTTTTATAAATTCTTATATATGGATAAACCCAAAAATAAAAGCTAAATTGTTCTTTGGAAAAACAATTTAGCTTTTATTCTGTATATGGTGAAAAAAACGTTAACATTATTGAGTTTTTTTTCTTTTGAAATTAAATTTATTTTCTTTACCTTCTAGCAAATTGATAATATTTTTGTAATGTTTTAAAAAAATAATAATTGTGGTGGCAAAGATAAAACATAATTCCATACAAGTTTGTGGGGGCTCATTTTGCCTCGAAAGATAAACACCAGTATTAATCCATAAGCCGACATTTACTAAAGAAGTGGCTATAAGAGACGATAAAGAGGCGTACCCGCTAAATCTTACCATAATAACAAAAGATAAGATTCCTAATAAACCCGCTAGGTAATTAATACTTGTGATAAAACCGACTGAACTAGCGATAGCTTTTCCGCCTTTAAATTTGTTGAAAATAGAAAACATATGTCCTAAAACAGCAGCTATACCGAAAAAGACTCTATAATAATTGATTTCCTCAGGAATAATATCATTTTTCGTTAAATATCCAACGATAAAAATAGGAAAAAAACCTTTTAAAAAGTCTAAAATAAAAGTTAGTAGGCCTAATTTAAAACCTAATACTCTAGTTACATTCGAAGAACCAATATTTTGCGAACCTAAAACGCTAATGTCTTTGTTTTTAAAAATTTTTCCTACCAATAAGCCTACCGGAATAGAACCTATTGTATAAGACAATAAAATAATACTTACAATAATAATTATATTTGATATATTCATGTTTTCATTTTTCAAACTTTCTTTTATTTATATTTGCAAGATCGGAAGAGCGTCGTGTAGGGAAA
>NZ_AKIK01000047.1:0-5855 GCF_000309465.1 Poinsettia branch-inducing phytoplasma str. JR1 | reverse complement strand
GCTTTGATTAATCCTAAAATCCCTTCTTGATATAAATCCTCCTTAGTTAAAACTTTAGGGTAATATTTAAAATGATAAGCTAGTTTTTTTACTAAAGGTAAATGAAGTTCGATTAATTGATTGCGAATTTCTAAATTCTTTTTATTTTTTAAAAAATCTTTAAATAATTTTTGTCTTAACATTTTTATTCCTTTCAAAAAATATTTTTTGAAAGATAGGAAATTATTTTTTAGTCTTTGAAAAGAAAAAAGACTAACTTAATAGTTAGTCTTAAAGAATTTTTAAAAAACAAAAAGTGTCTAAACTTTTGGAACACCTCAGGCAAACCATCAATTTCGTCAATAAAGATAATTGTTTTATCATTTTCTTCGGCTTCTTGCCAAATTTTTTCTAAGGCAGCTTTTCCTTCGCCAATATATTTTTGGTCTAATTTAGCAGGAATTAAGTTAATAAAGTGAACGTTAGCCTCACCACATAAAGCTTTGATTAAAAAAGTTTTACCTGTTCCTGGTGGTCCATATAAAAGATAACCTTTCGGACGTACTTTATCAAAATTAATTAGTGATTGATTCGTTTGAAAATAAGTCAATAAATCTTCTAATTCTTCTTTTTCGTTTTCCATCCCGTAGACATCTTTAAAGGTTACTTTATTCTTAATATTTACTAAAGGTTTATTAGCTTTTAAGAGATTTAATTGAGAGGTTAAATTATTTTTTTGTTTGGTAAAATAAAGTTTTTGTCCAGTTAAGAAAAGATAAAAAGAATTTAAATTTTTTAATTCGGTTTGATTTGTGCGATATTCTTTTTGAGTTTTTAATTCTTCAATTCTTTTTTGATTTGCTTCAACATAATTAAGCGCTTGATTTAATTGAAAAATTTGTTGTTGGAGGTTTTCTTGCGTTTGAAGTTGGGCTTTTTCTTGAGATAATTTTGCTAATTCTTCTTGTTTTTCTTTTTGATTTTGGTTTAAAGCTTTTCTTTGTTCTAATAAATTATTCACTAAGGTTTGATGGTTTTGTTGTTGATTTTTCAATTCCGTTAATTGTTGTTGTTTTTGGTTTTTCGTGTTTGGGGGTAATTGTGGGTTATTAGTTAATTCCGTTTGAAGAGTTTTAATTTTGGCAATAGTTTCAGTTAAAGTTTTGACATTTTCTTCAATTTGATTTTTTAAGGCGTGATCTTGTTGTTGCAGTTCTTGGAATTTTGCTTGTTCTAATTTTATTTGATTGTCGATCTTTTGTTGTTGTGTTGATGAAGGTTGTTTGGTTAATGTTGGTTTTTGAGTTGGTGGACGAGAATGGGTGATACCAAAAATTAATAAAATCAACAAACCTAAACTTAATAATCCGATCAAACTAAGATAAATTTTTTTGTTTAATGTCATAGATAACCTCCTTTCTTAGGTTTTTGAAAGAAAATAATTTGGTTATTTTAAAATTAAAGTTTTCACTTTATCTTTAATGGTTTTAGATAATTTGAAAGTTACTATGGTTTTTGCAGGTATTTTTATTTTTTCTCCTGTTTGTGGGTTTCTACCAGTATAAGCTTTTCTTGTTTTTAAAATGAATTTACCGAGTTTAGATGATAATGTTACTTCTTCGTTGGAAGTAATTGATTCTATTAGGGTATGTTCGAATGAATTGTAAAATTCTTCTGTTTTTGAAATTGAGGTTTTATTTGCCTCAGCTATGTTTTTGATTAATTCTTTTTTAGTCATTTTTGGGTTTCTCCTTTTTGTTTTTATTGGTTTTATTTTTTGGTTTTAATTTGTTGCGGTCTTTGAAGTAAGTCCCGCGGTAGATTTCAGTCATGGCGTCGCTCATATGATTTTTTATTCTCCTTTATGGTTTTCTTTTAAAAAGTTAAGATATTTAATATTAATGTTCTTTTATTTTAAAATAAAAATAACGGTACAAAAAGATACCGTTATTATAGAAATAAAGCCTCTGCCCGAGGTTCTATTTTTTTACCTATTTGAAATGAGGATATAATAATATGTTGTTTTAAAATGGTAAATTATCAGTTGGGGCAGATTTATTGTCTAAAAAGATCATCACTTTATGGACGATAACTTTGGTATGTGTTTTCTTTTGGCCCTCGTTGTTAGTGTATTTTTGGACAGATAATGTTCCTTCTAGATAAATTTTAGATCCTTTATGTAAGTATTTATGAAAATTTTCAGCTTGAGTTCTAAAAACCACACAAGGAATATATTGAACTTTGTCCTTTCCTTGGTTAACCACTAATTGAAAATCTATTTTAGGGATTTGTTCATTGTTAACCTTAAGATATTGTTTGTCAAGATCATGAGTAATACGACCAATTAATTGAACTGTATTTAACATTTTTTTATTCTCCTTATTTTAATTATTTTTAATGTTGATGATGTTGTGGTTATTTGGTAAAGTTATTTTTCTTTGTTTTATATTGAGTTTAAATTTTACATTAAGTAATAGTCTCAACCAAAGATAATAGAAACAAACAATGCAAGAAAAATATTAAAAGATAGAAAATATTTTCTAGTTTCATATAATTTATTTTTTCAATTTATTGATTGCTATATTTTTAAGAGTTTCTACTTGTCTTAAAGTTAAATTAAGTTTATAGGCTATTTCTTGATTAGAATAACTCGGTTGATAAGTTTCATGAATATTTCCTAAAGGAATGCCAAAACTTAATCTAATGATATTAAATTCTTTTTTACTTAATTTAGTTTTTAGTTTTTTTAAAAATAGTTCATGATTTACTTGTTTTAACCATATTTGATGAGGATTAGGAATTTGATAATGCCGTGTGTGTTTTTCTTCTTGAAAAGAAGTGTTATTAGATTTATGAGTCTTTTGGGGAACAGAAGGAGAATGGCTTTTTCTTATTAATTCGTTGATTGTTGATTTTATTGTTGGAGTTGCGTAAGCAATAAAGTCATATCCTAAATCTACATAATTATCTAAAGCTTTGATTAATCCTAAAACTCCTTCTTGATATAAATCATCTTTTTGAAGGACGCGCGGATAATATTTAAATCGCTTAACTAATTTATTTACTAAGGGCAAATGTAAATCGATTAATTGATTTCTGATTTCTAAATTATTTTTGTTTTTTAAAAATGCTTTAAATAATTCTTGTCTTAACATTTTAATCCTTTCTAAAAACGTTTTTAGAAAAGATAGGAAATTATTTTTTAGTCTTTTAAAAGACAAAAAGACTAACTTAATAGTTAGTCTTAAAGAATTTTTAAAAAGCAAAAAGTGTCTAAAGTTTTGGAACAGTTCAAGGGAAGCATTTTAAAACTGTAGATTTTTATAAAGGGTTAATTTTTGCAGTTTTCAATTACGATGTTAACACAAGAAACTATGAAAAAACAACTTATTATTGCAAAGAATCGATAAGTTCGGAATTTTTTCTACAATCCTCAAACAGAGAAACCAACAAAATACATATCTTATAATTCCAATGTTTCCATCTACTCCATAACAGAATATAACTTTTTAATAGGTACAGAAATCAAAACTACTTATTGCATCAAAGATGGAACAGTCAAAAGTGTAAAATAACATCAAACCTTATTCTTCTAAAAATATACAACAAAAGAACCATAAAAGGGTCTTTTTTTATTGACGATAATTAAATAATATTAGCAAAACGATCGAACAACAATAAAGCATCTTTTTGTAAATGATTTTGAATAATAAAATCTAAATTTAAAGGCCAATCGTTATATTTGATCGTTAATAAAACGCGATATAAGTTGTTTTTTTTAGGAATTAAGGGAATAGAAGGACCTAAAACTTTTATTTTATGATAAACATTGTTTTCTAAAATTTTTTTTAAATTATGAGTGATATTTAACACATTGTTAATAAACCTATGAGCTATCATTATTTTACTAACAAAAACGAAAGGCGGATTTTGGGAAGTCTTTCTTTCTTGTAAATTGGTTTTTAAAAAATAATTGATATTATAGTTCACAGCGCTCGTAATAGCGTAATGTTGAGTATCGTAACTTTGTACCATAACTTGTTCTTCTTGAGCGTGTTTAGCTATATGAGTTAATAATTGAAAGGTTTTTTCTGAAGCTTTAAAATGAGGAATATTTAATAAAATATCTGCCATAATGACGCCCACTAAAGCGACATTAGAAAAATTGAAATTTTTAGCGATAATTTGAGTTCCTAATAAAATATCTATTTTATTTTTTTTAAAATCGTTTAATATTTTTTCATATTTTTTGACATTAGTAATAGTTTCTGAATCCATTCTCACTATTTTACTGTGTGGAAATTTATCTTGTAAAAAATCTTCCACATATTCAATGCCTAAACTAACTTTTTTCATAGCTATTTCTGCACAAGACGGACATTTAGGAGTAAATTTTTCACTATATCCGCAAAAACTACATTTTAAAATGTTTTTAGAACGAAAAAAAGTTAAACTTTGTTGACATTTAACACATTTAGGAACATAACTACAAAAACGACACAAAACAAAAGGAGAAAAACCTTTCGAATTAATAAATAAAATATTTTTACGATCATTTTCAATATTTTGTTCTAAAGTTTGAGTTAATTCTGTAGATAAAGACGATAAATTCCCTTTTTTCAATTCTTCCCTCATATCAATGAGTTTCATCTTTTTAGCTTTATCATTTAATTTTAAAACTAACAATTCATATTGTTTCTTTTTAAAACAATAATAACTTTCTAAAGAAGGGGTAGGACTGCTTAAAATTAAAGGGATATTGTGGTAAAGGCTTCTAATATGAGCCAACTCTTTAGAATCATAATTGGGTATTTTTTCTTTTTCTAATAAAGATTCGTCATGTTCTTGGTCAATAATGATAATTCCTAAATTATTAAGAGGTGAAAAAACCGCCATCCTAGTGCCAATCACTAAATTAATTTTTTGTTCTTTAATGGCTTGATTTTGTTTAAAATTTTCTAAATGACTCATTTCTCCGTTTAAAACGGATATTGGCAAATGAGGAAAAAAAGTTTTAATTTGAGCCACCAATTGTTTAATTAAAATAATTTCCGGCACCAAAAGAAGGATTTGTTTTTGATTGGCTAAATTGTGTTCTATTAATTTTAAATAAAGGTGAGTCTTATCTAAATCATTGTCATAATATAATAAATAAGTTTGATGACGAAATAAATCGATTTTATCAAAAACAGCTTGTTGTTGAGAAGTTAAAACAATTTCTTTATTAACTAGTTCTTCTGAAACATTTTTGTTTTCCTCTATAATAAAGGATTTTTTTTTACGAACAGTTTTTTTCATCATATTTTCGTAAGATAATTCTTTTAAATCATCTTTAGTCATAGTGATAATATCAATGATTTTTTGGTTTTTTAATTTTTGTAACTTCTTGTTTAAAGATTCTTTTTCTACCTTTAAAAGCCATTTATTTTTCTCTAAATAAGTTTTAATTTCAGAAGGAATTAATTCTTCTTGAAGAACAATTATTTTTTTAACATAAGGGACTAAAAGGCTTTTCGGAAAAATAGTTCTATAAACAGAAGATTTAAGCGTAAAAGGAATTTTTAAAATTTCATCAGCCAATAAAAACATTTCTTCATCGAAAAAAGGAGTTTTATCCAATAATTCAATAATGGGTTTTTCCGCGAATTTACTAGTGGATTTAATATTAACAATATAACCTAAACGGTGTGTATTTTGCTTACCAAAAGACACAATCACTCTCATACCTTTTTTCACTAAAGGTTCTAATTCTGCAGGTATAATATAATCAAAACATTGATTTAACGAAGCGCTTTCTACATCTATAATAATTTCCGCAAACATCCTGAACCTCTTTTATTCTTTTTATATACAGATAATATATAATAAAAAAAGAT
>NZ_AKIK01000048.1:0-2178 GCF_000309465.1 Poinsettia branch-inducing phytoplasma str. JR1 | reverse complement strand
GATAAAAAAAGGATAATATAAATTTTTATCATGAAAAGAAAATTTATTTTAAGAAAAACTAGTGAAATCGATTTTATTTTTAAACTTAATAAAAATAAAAATATCAGAAATGGTTTTTTTACGTTATATTATGCTAAAAATAACCATTTTAAACATTTTAAATTTGCTTTAAGTATTGGTAAAAAATACGGCAAATCGCACGAAAGAAATTTAATTAAAAGACGTTTAAGAATGATTATTTATCAAAATATGAATATGATCGATCCTCATATGTCTTTCGTTCTTGTTATTAAACCAAAAGCGAAAGAACTTGATTTTGTCGGATTATCTAAATATTTCTTAATTTTAATCAAAAAAATTTCTTAATTGTTTTTAAATAAGGATATTTTAGTAATATGAGTAAAAAAAAATTACCGTTTAAACAAATACAAAAAATTTTAATCTTTCTTTCGATAACTATTTTATTATTTATTTTTTTCCAATGGGCTTTTCCTTCTAAGAAAAACATAGAAGAGTTAAAAGACGCTGATATCAAGATTGTTTTTAATCATGATGTAATCGTTGCAGATCAAACTAAAAAAACATTGAAAGGCATGAAGGAAAAATTAAATGATCCAGAATCTTTTAGTTTTACCGATTATTCAAATTATGTTAATATTTTTCAAATTGGTATTCAAAATAATAAAAATATCGTTGTTAGACAATGGAATAAAGAAGATTTTAACCCTCCTGAAAAAAATGAAAATAGTAGAAAAATAATAGACGCTTTTAAAAAAACATTAAAAGATAAAATAGATGCTATTTTATTAAATAAAACAGATTATTTTTTCTCTTTTGAAAAAGAACTTGATGAGAAAAAAAATCCTCCAGCAAACGTTGTTAAACAGTTTTTCACTATCAAAAGAGGAACTAATTTTGATTACGCTCTAGGCCAAAACGATTATGACAAGGTTAACAAACAAAAATTGTTGGTTTATAAGATAGATTCTGATGAATCTGTTAAAATTGTCACAAATTTTGAAATTTTCAAAGATAAAGAGAAGACAGAAAAAATTCATGCTGATGATTATAACAAAGCAATCAGAGAGAAAAAAGATGACAATGGCGTCTTCAATTATTTTGTTTTAAAAGAAGACGCAAAACAAAAAGATTTAAACTTAAAATTATTTGTAGACGATTCTGGCGACTCTCCTATCCAATGGCCTTCTAAATTAAGATGGACTGGCATTTTAGGGTGGGGTTATATTTGGAACGTTTTAATCATTTTCATCGGTTCTTCTTTAGACTTCTTCTCCAACGTCTTTGCTGGCAAAGAAGATGGTATTTTTTTCGGTAATTTAGGGTTAGGCATCGTTTTAACTACTATTTTGATTAGAACTTTATCGTGGCCGATCTATACTAAAACTAGTTCCTTTTCTTTGAATATGAGTTTAGCTCAACCAGAAATAGATAAAATCAGAGCTAAATACGTTTTAAGAAAAGACAAAACGTCTATGCAGCAAATGCAAATGGAGATAATGAAAGTATATAAAAAATACAATTTTAATATTTTCGGCATTTTTATAACTTTTTTACAAATGCCTATTTTCATCGCTATGTTAAGGTCTTTAAATCGTTTCCGTGTTTATGGCGGAATGTTTATTCCTCGCACTGGAAAACATTTTTTAGGTTTTATTAATTTAAATCCTGTAGAAGCTGATCTTATTGTTAAATTAGTTTTATCTCTTTTCGTTGGTATAAGTATGTTTTTCTTAAACAAATTAAGTTTAAAAAAACCATCTTATTTAAAACAAAATACTAAAATTTTAACTTTAGAACAACAAACACAAAAAAAAGCTCAAGAAAAAAGTATGAAGGTTTTCAGTTATATGATGATCGGATTAATGACTTTTGCTTCTTTCAAAGATGTAACTTTATCTTTATATTGGGTTGTAGGGAATTTATTCACTATAGTTCAAACAATTATTAATCATAAATTAATGGAAAATAAATATATTTTATTAAAAAAACAAGGATTATAAAATATTTTTATTTTCTTTTTTTGCATTTTTTTATTTTGGTTTTCGGCAGACGTTGGTGATTAAATTTTTTCATAGGAAGTTTGAATAAGCGATCGTCAAACAACCATTAAATAAATCACTTCAATTGATAGTCTTTTTTCGATCAAAAAAGACTTTT
>NZ_AKIK01000049.1:0-7306 GCF_000309465.1 Poinsettia branch-inducing phytoplasma str. JR1 | reverse complement strand
TTTTAATTTACTTTTTTTAATTTTTTTTTATATGATGGAAGTTGATATATTAGTGTTTAAGGCGTAAAAGAAGATAATAGTTTTTTAAGAGGTGAAATAGAAGTTTTTTGGTTTAATATCTTTAAAGCTTGAAAAAACTTTATTATAGGTTAATTCATCAAGATGAAATAATCTTTTAACCAAGAGAAAATGTTGCTAAATATCTCTTTTTTGTTGAAAAAAATGTTTTTAAAAACAAAAAAAAGAGTATAATAAAAATGTAGTAATTTCAAAAAAGTATAAATATTTAAAATAAATCTCATTATTAACAATATAATCCTTTTTTTAGAGATAATTAATCATTAACTATCATTAAGTTCCAACAAAATCGATTTTTTTCTAATCACATTATTAGATTAATTTATCGAAAAAACATCTATTAAAGCATCATAGGCTTATTTATTAGCTATTAAAAAAATTTTTAAAACTGGAAAAAGATCTTTTAAAACAATTACCTTTTCTAACCACAAATTAACAATCCATTTTATTAAGATATAGTCTAACATATGGTAAATACACCACAAAGTTATAAATTTATTTCCGTTTTTATATCAATAATACTATCTTTTCTTACAAATACCCACATTTTTTATTCAAAAATTGAATTTCCGAATCTGATATATATAAAAAAATAGAAAATATCCTTTTTTAATCTATAAAGGGGATAAATATAAATTGTATGAATGTTGCTTTTTTTGATGCGATAATTGTTTTTATCTTTTGAACATTAAAGCAATACTATGGATATATTATATATCAACCCTCCCTTATAGATCAAAAAAGGCTATTAAATTCAAAATAATTCACATTTCCCGCATAAAACTGTTTTAAAATACTAAAAGGAAAAAAAATGAAAAAAATTCATGTATTCGTTATTTCAACAATTTTAATTGTTTTAGTTTGTTTGTCTTCTGTTTATTTTATACAACAACAAAATAAACAAAAAATCAACCAAAATAATAAAAAAACCATCGTGACCACAACTAATATGTTATACGATTTAACACAACATATTTTATATGATGACTTTAACGACAACAACATTCCTAATAAAAAGTCAAAAAATAACCAATTGATCGATAATTTATTAGAATTAAAAAAACCTATGATGGGAGTAGGCGTTGATCCTCATAATTATAAACCTCTCCCTAACCATCGTTGGATTATTTTACAAAGTGATTTAATAGTGATAAATGGACTCCATTTAGAAGCTAACATGGAAAAAGCTTTTCAATTATTAATTTCTGAAGAAAAGCCAAATAAATTATTTAATGTTGGAGAAAAATTGAAAGAAAAGTCAAATAACCCCATAATACAACATGATGGTGTAGATGACCCGCATATATGGTTTAATTACGAATTATGGATGGAAGCCGGAGAATTATTAAAAGAAAAAATAAAAAACTTAATTGATAAAACTGAAAAAACAGACGGCGAAACAAAAACAAAAGCTAAAAGCATTTTAAATAACAATTTCACAAATTATAAAAATACAGTCATAAAGGAAATAAACAAAGCCATCAAAGAATTGCAAAATATACCCGAAAACAAAAGATATTTAGTCACTTCTCATGATGCTTTTTCTTATTTTGGAAAAGTAGCTAGCTTAGAAATAGAAGCTATCCAAGGCACTTCTACTCAAACAGAAGCTAGTATTGGTGACATTAGAAGAATAGCTCAAAACATTAAAGATAAACAAATAAAAGCTATTTTTACTGAAAGTTCAATGACAAACAACACATTACAAAGTTTAAAAGAAATGGTAGAAAAAGACGGTTATCATATTAAAATGTGTGAAGGTGAAAACGGTTTATTTTCCGACTCTTTAAACGCTAATTTAGATTATTTACAAACATTTTTACATAATATCGAAATAATTACAAAGGAACTAAATAAATGAATAAAAAAAGAGCTATTACTATTAAAGATTTAACGGTGGCTTATCATTTAAAACCGGTTTTATGGGATATTGATTTAGATATCTTCCCAGGTTCTATAATGGCTATTATCGGACCTAATGGAGCAGGAAAATCAACTTTATTAAAAGCTATTTTAAATTTAATTCCTAAAGTATCAGGAGAAATTTTATTTAATAACCAAAAATATCAAAAAATTTATAAAAAAATAGCTTATGTTCCACAAAGAAATACTGTGGATTGGAATTTCCCTATTAACATTTTTGAAGTTGTTTTAATGGGTAGATATGGCTCTTTAGGTTGGTTTAAAAGACCGAAAAAAAAAGATAAACAAATCGCTTTAGAAGCTTTAAAAAAAGTAGAAATGCTAAATTTAAAAGATCGCCAAATTTCCGAACTTTCTGGCGGCCAACAACAAAGAGTTTTTTTAGCCAGAGCTTTAGCTCAACAAGGAGACTTTTATTTAATGGATGAACCATTTCAAGGGGTCGATTCTAAAACAGAAAAAGCCATTATGTTAGTTTTAAAAGAGTTGAAAAACCAAGGAAAAACAGTATTAGTGGTTCATCATGATTTAAATACGGTTCCACACTATTTTGATTATGTCACTTTGTTAAATGTGAAAAAAATCAATAGTGGACCAGTTAAAGAGGTTTTTACTCCAGAAAACCTTAAAAAAACTTATCAATTTGATTTTTTTAAAAAATTTTCCAATAATTCTAAAGAGGAGTCTGATAAATGATGGAAATTTGTCGTTTAATAAATGATATTAGTTATCAATTAATTGGTATCGCTTTTTTAGGTTTAGCTGCGGCTATTTTAGGCGTTTTTGTGGTTTTAAATAAAAAAGCTTTAGTAGGGGATGTTTTGTCCCATGTTTCTCTACCGGGAATCGTATTAGCTTATTTTTTACATGGTTTAATTATGGGCGATGATTCTGTCAAACAACCCGGCATATTAGTTTTAATCATAGGAGCTTTTATCATCTCTATAATAGCTTTATCTTTAATAGAAATGATTAAAAAAAATTCACCCATCCAATATGACGCTATTTTGGCTTTAATTCTATCGGCTTTTTTTGGTTTAGGACAGACGCTTTTATCTATTATACAACAAAAAAACGCCAATCCTTCTATCGCTCAATTAGAAAAATTAACCCTTGGGCAAATAGCTTCTATGTCTAAAAAAGAGTTATATACGGTGTTTATAATTGCTCTTTTAGTTTTAACCATTATTTTTGCGTTTAAAAAAGAATTAAAAATATTTATTTTTGACCCTTCCTTTTCTCAAAGTGTTGGAGTTAATGTTAAAATAATGAAAAAAATCATTAATGTTTTAACCATAATTATTGTTATTATTGGTTTAAGGATTGCTGGAATTGTTTTAATGAGTGCTTTTATCATTGCTCCTGCAATATCTGCCCGACAATGGAGTGATAAATTCAAAATAAATATTTTTTTAGCCTCTCTTTTTTCCTTAATAGCTGGTTTTTTAGGCACTATTTTCAGCGTTATTGATATAGGCTGGCCACATGTTCCTACTGGTCCGATTATTACAATCTTTTTATCTTTATTTGTTTTTATTTCTTTATATTTGGCCCCTAAACATGGTATTTTAAAAAAACATTTACAAAGTAACCAATATCAAAAAAAAATTAAAAAATATAAATTTTTGATTCATATCTATAACCAAAAAGATCAACAAATAGAACATGAAAATTATCCCCTAGAAACTTCGTTTTTGGAACAAAAATACCTCACTTATAATCAAAAAAAAATTACTTTAACTGCAAAAGGGCAACAATTAGTAGAAAAGTTAATGAAAAGGGAATTTCATGATTAATAATTTTTCCGAATTTAGCAATAATTTTGATTTTAATAGTTTTTTTATCGCAGTTTTAACAGCTATGGCAGCCTCTATTTTAGGTGTTTTTTTAATTTTAAAAAGAATGTCGATGGTAATTGATGCTATTAGTCACAGCGTTTTATTAGGTATTGTCTTAACTTTTTTAATAGTGCGGGATCTTAATTCTCCTTATTTAATCATAGGAGCTACGTTAATAGGTGTTTTTACATCTTATTTGAGTGATATCCTCTCTCAACATAGCAAAGTTAACGAAGATGCCGCTATTGGAATAACTTTTGCTTTTTTATTCGCTTTAGCGGTCTTTATCATAACTGTTTATATTCGTAATGCTCATTTAGATATTGACGCCGTGTTTACTGGTAGTTTAGAATTCATCAATAGCAGCAAAATTAAAATTATTTTACCTTTTTTTTTACTAAATTTATTCTTTTTCCTAGTCTTTTATAAAGAATTAAAATTATCTCTTTTTGATAAAAATTTAGCTATTTCTCTAGGTTTTTATCCTACTTTAATCAATTATATTTTAATCACTTTAGTCTCCGCAACATCCGTAGCCGCCTTTGAAATTTCGGGTTCTATACTAATGATTTCCTTTTTTATCGCACCTGCAGCTACCGCTTTATTAATTACTAAAAATTTATTTAGTAGTGTTTTATTTTCTATGTTTTTCTCTTTTCTAGGGGTTTTTGTAGGTTATAGTGCAGGTATTTGGTTGAATATGACTTTATCAGGCGCTATTTCTTCAGCGATGTTATTAATTTTTTTATTAGTCTTTATTTTTGAAACCAAAAATGGAGCAATAACCAAATTAATCCAAAAGAATAAACAAAAAAAATATTTTGGGATGATTAACTTATTGATTCATATACGAAACCACGAAAAAAAAGAAAATATTGTTCAAACCCAACAATCCTTAAAATGGTCTTCTTCTTTTTATCAAAAATGTTTAAAAAAATCATTTCAAGAAGGTTATGTTCAATTAGAAGGCGAAGAATTACATTTAACCCATAAAGGAGAAGAACTTTTAATCCAACAACAAGAAAAATTAGGAATATAAATAGTATTTTGTATCTTTTACATATCATCAACTATATTTTTACACCATAAAAAAGTCCTTATTAACAAAATAAATCTTTTTAAAAAAATAGCACTCACCTCTTGACAGTGCTAATTTTTTTTGATAAAATAAAAGTGAACTTGAAATAAAAGATAAAAAATGTTTTAAGTTTCTTCTGAAAGTTTTTTTTAATTTTTTCTTTATATAAAAAATAATAAAAAAGGAGTGTGCAATTCATGTTATTTAATTTAATTAATCCAAATCAAGATTTATTTGAAAATTTTTTTGAAGATATCAACAAATTAAACCCTTTTGTTAAAACAAACAATATTATGAAAACCGATATTCAAGAACACGATAAACAATATATTATTAGTGTTGAAGTGCCGGGCTTTAAAAAAGAAGACGTCAAAGTCGCTTTAGAAAATGGTTACTTAACTATTGAAGCCAATAATTCTCATGAAAAAGAAGAAAAAGAGCCTAATTTCATTAGAAAAGAAAGATTTAAAGGTGTTTTTAAACGTAGTTTCTATTTAGATAAAAATTTCGATTTAAAAGAAATGGAAGGAACTTTACAAGAAGGAATATTAAAACTAGTGATTCCTAAAAAAACTATTAAACAACCGGAAAAACAATATTTAGAATTAAAATGATAAACAATCGATTAATTTATTTAGATCCTATAATTGATTTTATTGTGGGATATTGTCAAATAATGAATTATATATCATAAAAAAAACTAACTTGAGAAAGTTAGTTTTTTTTATTTAGTTAATTGAGGTAATTTTTCTTTTTTAGAAATACGTAATACAAATCTAACGTTATTTGTGATAACAAAAATCATATAAATGATAAAAATCCATCGGCAAAATAAAATATATATATAAATCAGCAGAACGAAAACCTTCGTCATAATTCATGGTTTTTAATAATAAATCGTTAAAAAGAGACGAAAAAGAAATTAAAAAAGCAGGGGTGGTTTCAGAATACTTGTAAAAGAAACTAAAATGTTTAAAATTTCATTAGTTAAAAAAACCATCATTAGGAAAACTAAGGGAGTAACTACTAAATTAATAAATAATAATTTAAGCCAATTTTGATATGTTGTTTTTTCGTTATTTTCTGCAGGCGCCACTTTTTTAACAGGTACTTTTTTTATTTTTTTAACCTCTTCTTTTTTAACAGATGATGTTTTTTTCTCTTTTTCTGTTTCAACATTTTTTTTAACAGCCATTTTTTTCTCCTTTTATATTTGTGATTAAAATTTTTATTTTTTTATAAATATTTGTTTCAATATGGGGTAAAAATTTATTTTAAGTAATGAGGGGGATTTTGAATAAATTGTTTAAACGATTCTTGCAATTTAAGACAAATTTCATCTTGTGAAAATTGTTTGTCAGTAGCGGAATTGCGAATTTTTTCTATTTCTTGTTAATAATTGAAATGAAATAGAGCTTGAATTTCTGATTTGTCTTTATGGAATATTTTTTTACTTATTTGCACTTTATCAAAAATATATTCTTCTTGAAAATCATTATCAATTTGTATAATCCCTTTAGCACCTTGGTCTTTGTTTTTTTCATCATTATATTAAAGTTTAATAAAATTATTTTCAGAAACGATAGAACCATCTATTGTTTCCATTATGTGGTTTATTCATCATTAACTTTTTCTAAAACTTCTTCATTTTCTGTTTTTATTTCAGTCAATTTTAAAACAATACCTTCCTTTAAAAGTTATTTCATATATATATTGACGCGTGATTTTTGTTTTTTTATATAGCTATTTTTTTGCAGCTCGCATGTAGACATACATAGGCATTAACCTATTTGGGTTTTTATTTTGATGTTCTTTTAAAATATCCGCAAATTCTTATTGTGCAGAAATTTGTCCTTTATTGAAAATTTTAGGTATATGAATAATTTCTTGTTTATCTTTAGTCTTTAACATATATTGAGTTGAGTTAGACTGATTTTTTCCCAATCAGATTTTTTTTCAACAATCTTTTTCCATAAATTTTAATACATTTCATAATATGGAAAATATGGAGGAGAATATATTTTAAAAATTTGTTCTACTGTTTGGGAATTATTTGTTCAAATTCCTAAAGAAAAAATTAATAGTAAAAATGATGTCAAAAGAAACAAACGGAAAAAGAAACAAAAAAATTTTACTCTTTTTTTATCGTGCAAACCTTAAAATTGTATTTATTGAAAATAAAAAATCACCTTTGAAGAATTAATCTCTTTTTTTATAAAATCAATTTTTTATACATAAAATAATATTTATGCTAATAAATCATGCTTTTTATATCAAAAGAAATATCTATCAACATCATCAAATAAAAAATTATTAAAAAATAAAAATTAATGTTGATTATTGAAACAGTTTTAAATAGAAATTATCAATAAATTTTTTTAAATATAAT
>NZ_AKIK01000050.1:0-2326 GCF_000309465.1 Poinsettia branch-inducing phytoplasma str. JR1 | reverse complement strand
GTAAATTAATAAATAATTTTTTCTAAAAGGTATTTGTTTTAGAAAAATTAGTTGTTATCATTCAGAACTATTTTGCTGGGGCTCACCCTTTTTATAATGTGTTTTTATCTTCCTGTATAATTATATTATAACACGCTTTTGTATAAAAACCAAATTTTTACTTTTTAAAAGAAAAAAACATATCCATATCTCTAAGAAAAGACCATTTTAATGATAATAATATTAATTTTTTTAATAAAAAACCTTTTAAAGTGGTTAAAAAAGCTATTTTTATCAGTTAAAATTTCTTAATCAAAATTAAGGCTGAAAAAAAGTATTTCTTGAACCACTATTTATTTTAGTTTCAACGCTTTAATTGAGATCAAAAAAAATAAGGGTTAAGGGTTATAATTACAGCATAAAAAATGGATGAATTCATGATCGTCGTAAGTCAATATACCATTTGTTATGTAATTGTTCTAGGGCTTAGAATAATTAAATATGGTTTTTTTCCTTGAAAAAAAGTTGATATAAATTAGCGCCTTTAAGAAAATAAGGAGGATCTGAATAAAAAAAATTTATCTTTTTGAGTATTAACAGAAGCGATAAACTCTTTAACATTTAAAATTTCTTAAAAAAATTTTATCTTTTAAAGATGCTATTTGACGAATAAAAGTACTATAAGTACGTTGGGCGAGACCCAAAGAAATGGCGCTGAAAGACAACAACTAATTTTTCTAAAACAAATACCTTTTAGAAAAAATTATTTATTAATTCACTACATGATAACATAAAAAAAATATTTGTCAACCTTTTTTATAAAAGTTAATAATTTTTAAATATTTCTTTACCGTTTTCAGTAATTAAGAATTTTTTCTCTTGCGCATCAGCTTCTAAGATAGCTGTATTTTGGCGATCTTTATCTTGACGCACAATTTTAATTTTGTGGTTATCTAAATTTTGTTCGACACTAATAATAGAACCATTTAAATCAAAAGCGTGACTAGTGTTACGCCATTGCAATAATTTAAAGAGGTTTTTCGCCACAGGTCTTTGAACTACTGTTTGGATCTCTTCACGAAAATAATAATGACGGTTAATGTTACGCCCTTCTTTAGAAGATTCTAACAATTTAATATTGTTTTCTCCCGCTAAAAGACCCACATAATAAACTTGTGGTATTCCTGGGGCGAAAATTTGAAAAGCACGACTTAACAAATAACTATCATTATCATTCGCTAAAGCGGAATAATAAGTGGAATTGATTTGATAAATATCTAAGTTTTTATAAGAAACGGAGGAATATATTTTTTTACTTTACGCCCATTTTATATATTCTTTCTGTCGTATATTTCATTTTATCATCAGTTAAAAGATCAAAAGCATCTACCACTCCTATATAATCGTGAGCATCTAAAGTCGTAAATTGTTTCATTGGCGATTTCATTAACCAATCTTTTAAACGTTTTATTTTGTCGGAATATAAAGTATAAAGAACAATTAATGGTAAAGAGAAATCATAAATAAAGTAACTGTGTTGACTTATTTTATGAGAAATAACATAATTTTCATGAATTTCAGGCAAAAGTAAAGCTCCTGATTTACTAATGATATTACTAACATCTGTTGATAAGTTTTAAATATCTGGTTCTAAAAAGAAACAAGTGGCATTGGCTTTTTTACAAACATAAGCAAAAGCGTCTAAACTGATTAAACTAGCGCCTTTTTCTACCATATTGTTGAAATTATCTTTAATGAATTCTTTCGCTACTTCATCATCAACGTTAATATCGATTTGATCTTCGTCAAAAGTATTATTCCAAAGATGTTCTTCTTGGTTGTTCGCGAATTTAATTGTTTGAATAGGGACTTTATCTTTGCGTTTATAAATTAAATCGGTATCTTGTTTAGTAGGACGATTTTTACTTTCTTTAGTCCAAAATTTTTCCCAACGAAGAAAGAAATTATTATATTTAGAGTTTTCATGGTTTTGTTGAAAATCTTTATACATAACGGATTCTTTGGAAATATGGTTGATCATAAAATCAAACATTAAATAATATTGTTTTTTCAATTCAGCAATATTATCCCAATTTCCAAAAACAGGATCAACGATATTATAATCATAAGGCGCGAATCCTCGGTCACTGCTAGAAGGGGAAAAGGTAAAATATGAATCCCACCAATTGTGTTTTGTCCTAAATTTTCTTTTATAACTAGATTTAATTCTTTAAGATTTTTTCCTAATGAATCAGGATAAGTAATTAACATTACTTTATTTTGAATTTTTATTAATTTATTTCCTTTATTCAGAATATCTTTAATATAGTTAATATTGTTTCAATAT
>NZ_AKIK01000051.1:0-4413 GCF_000309465.1 Poinsettia branch-inducing phytoplasma str. JR1 | reverse complement strand
TTTAGGATTTAGGGTTTGGGGTTTCGTGTTTTGGGGCGTCAACTTTTTTTAAAAAAAATAACAACAAAAACAAAAACCGCTTAAAGATGAATAATTTATCATGAGAAAAATCGACTTTTTAAGCTTTTTTCATGATTTTTTCTTTCTAATAAAATTTTTTTATTTTGTTTTTTTGTTTTAAGAAAGATTTTGAAAAAATGTGAAAACAAGAGGTCAAAAATGAATTTTTCTTGAATTGGAGCTATATTACGAGATTTAAATAAAAACGCGCTAGATAATCTACTTTTTAAAATTTAAAAATAAACCTCTACCGTCGAGTTTTTAAAATATAATTAATTTCATATTTTTTATTCTCTTTTTAGAGTTATTTAAATAAAAAAAGCCAATTTATTTAAATTCGCTGGGTTGTTTAATATAAAAAGGTAATTGTTTTGTCTATTAACTAATTTCCTTTAATTTAATTTCAAAATAAACTTTCATCGCCATTAAATGCTTTTTATCTATAGGGTTCAATGTTGGTTTGGCGATTTCAACGGCTAAGTAGTCAATTTGGGATTTGAATATTTGTTGGCGCGCTTGGGTTGTTTCTTGACCCGAAGTTAAGACTATACAGAAGTAGTGAGTTTAGACAAATAAAAAACCGACCGCCCCTCCCAAATAAAAAATAACGAAATCGCAGGCGCTAAAAGTAATTTTATTTAAAATTTACATCTTAGTTCTTCTTTGTAAATGAGATTTTGTCTTTCTTTTACCGTATTAATTTTTTCTTTCTAATAAAGTTTTTTATTTTGAAAAGGCTTTCACAGGTTTGCTGTTGTTTAGGAATTAAAGAAGGATTATTTAGTTCATTTAATTATTAAACTTAGTTGAATTATTAAGTTAATAACTCAGATTTAACTTTTAATCTAGTTAATATCAAGATTTAAATAGTTTGCAGAGATTTTGAGGTCGAGAATAAAACCGTTAAAAAAGAATCAATAAGATTACTTAATAAATAATTAAAACAGTTTTTTTCGATTTCAATATATTTGAATATCTTCAAGCAAAGAGGCTTTAATTTTAAAAAATTCCTTTTTTAGAAGGCGTTTACAAAACCGTACTAAAAAAAGAGAAACTGTTGTTATGTAAATTAATATAAAAATAGTATTTTTTAAAATAACTATTATAATAAGGAACTCGATGGAGTTCCTTATTTTTTTATTTATCAATATATAAGGCATACAAAATTCACCGATAATATTTTTTTAGATGTACCGATAAATATACCGATAATTTTTTTTGAAAAAGTTAAATTATTACTTAGTCTTTTGTATTTGACTCGTCTTTTTTAGTTTCTTGTTGTTTTGATTAGTTGCCCTCGGAATCGCATTCTTAGAAGCAATTAATGATTTGACCATCAGAATTATAAAAAGTTGTTTTAATTGGTTTTTCGTTGGAATCGTATTCTTCGATGCAATTAATGGTTTGACCATCAGAATTATAAAAAGTTGTTTTAATTATTTTTTCGTTGGAATCATAATCTTCGAAGCAATTAATTGTTTTACCATCAGATTGATATTGAGTTGTTTTGATTAGTTTTTCATCGGGATCGTATTTGTAGATGAAATTAATGGTTTGTCCATCAGATTGATATTGAGTTTTTTTGGTTAGTTTTTTATCAGGATCGTATTCGTTTATGAAAGTATAATTAATTGTTTTACCATCAGATTGATATTGAGTTGTTTTAATTGGTTTTTCATCAGAATCGTATTCTTCGACGTAATAAATGGTTTTGCCATCAGGTTGATATTGAGTTGTTTTGATTAGTTTTTCATCAGGATCGTATTCGTATTCTTCGATGCAATTAATGGTTTTATAGTCAGATTGAAAATAAGTTGTTTTAATTATTTTTTCATCGGAATTGTATTCGTATTCTTCGATGCAATTAATGGTTTGACCATCAGAATTATAAAAAGTTGTTTTAATTATTTTTTCGTTGGAATCATAATCGTAGATGCGATTAATGGTTTTGCCATCAGGTTGATATTGAGTTGTTTTGATTAGTTTTTCATCAGGATCGTATTCGTATTCTTCGATGCAATTAATGGTTTTATCGTCAGATTGAAAATAAGTTGTTTTAATTATTTTTTTATCGGAATTGTATTCGTTTCTGAAGATATAATCAATGTTTTTGCCGTCAGAATTATAAAAAGTTTTTTTGATTAGTTTTTCATCGGAATTGTATTTGTTTTCTTCGATGTAATTAATGGTTTTATCATCAGATTTATAAAAAACTCTTTTTAAAATTGGTTCTGGAAAATCATCAGTATTGTAAACTTTGGTATAAGCTTTTTGAATATCTTCAATAAAAATATTAAAAGAATTACCTCTATTTGTATTCGAAATATTGATAGCTCTCTCATTGACTCTTGCAATAGCTTTTAAAAAGTTTTCTAAAGTTCTATTAGATTTTATTTCTTCTCCTCTTAAAAATGATAATTCATCTAATTTGTTATTAATATCTTCAACTAAATAATCTTTGGCTTTTTCTGAATATTCATTACCTCTTTTTTTAATCATAAATTCTAAAAAAGCTTTACGATCTTTAAAATCACCGACTTTAACTTCTGTTTTATAATCAAATCTTGATTTAATAGCTTCATCTAATTTCTGAAAGTGATTAGTCGCTGCGATAATAAAAATAGGATTGTTAACATCATTTTCAGTTGAAGTTAATTCAGTTTTGAATTGATTAACAACATTTGCTGTATCTGAATTAGCTTCTAAACTGCCTAAATCTGTAAAAATCGTGTCACATTCATCAAGAAAAATAATAGCTCCATTATTTTTTTGTGCTTCTTTTCTCGCTGATTTGAATAAATTAATTACCAAATTTTTTTCGACTCCTTTGTATTTTTGGAAAAACATCGAAGAAGAAATTTCAAAAAAAGGTAAATTAGTTTCTTTAGCAACTGCTCTTGCTAAAATAGTTTTACCAGTACCAGCAGTTCCATACATTAAAATTCCCATTGGAGCTTCGCATTTACCATTTGATTTACGATTTTTGGTTTTTTGTGCATATAAAATAAATTCTTCCAAGATTTCTTTTTCCTTTTGCATCCCAATTATTTCAGCAAAAGATAAAAATTTATCTGTTTTTGAGGGTTTAAAAGTAACAGGATCATTTTCTGATGCAGAAGATAATTTAAAAGAAGGATGAATTTCTTTAACTATGAAATTTAATTTATCTCGAAAAAGTAATTCTTGATTTGCTTTTTTTATTTGTTGATTTTCGTTTTTGTCTCGTTGTGATAATTTTTGAACATCTTCTTTAATCTTTGCTATTTCATGAGTTGTTTTCCAATTAGCAAAAGATACCAATGATAATAAAATAAATAATAAAAATAAAAAGATAGAAATGACAGTTTTTTTTTTTTTTTTTGTAAAGGTTTCGATGTTTTCATTTGATTTTCTCCTATTTTGACTTTTCCTTTCTAAGTAAGATTTTTTTATTTGTTTATGTGTTTTTCATGTTTTTTTATTTTCTTTTTTTTTCGATTCTTTCTGAAAAAAATTATTGTTTTTAAAGTGTATAAAAAAAATGTCCAGCAGAAACTTCATACCAATCTAAATCAGCTTGATTTTGCTCAAACAAAAAAGTAAATTTATTGTTTTGAGCATCAATTTTATTTTCTTGAATATTGTTGATTTTATTTTTAATTTTCGGCATAGCGTTTAATAATTTTTTGGTATAAGGTGTTTTGTAGATGTTCAAAAATTTTTTTAGTAGGACCCATCTCTACTATATTGCCTAAATGCATCCATCACAAATATCCGATCGCTTAAATAACTAGCCGCTTCTAAATTATGAATAATAAATAAAAAAGTAATTTGATAATCTTTTTAAATTTATTTAAAAAATCTAAAATTTAGTTTTGATTAGAAACATCTAAAGCTAAAACTATTTTGTCACAAACAACAAATTTAGGTTTTAAAATTAAAGACCTAGCGATCGCTATTCTTTGTCTTTGTCCGCCTGATAGATAGTTAGCGTAATGATTATATAATTTGCGGTCTGCTCCGCATTTATCCATAATATCTAAAATCATCGCTTCATATTAAGGATCTTTTTTTATTTTTAACCATTTTATAGATTAATAAACCTTCTCCAATAATATCGGCAATTTTAAATTGAGGATCTAAGGAAGAAAAAGGGTCTTGAAAAATCATTTGCAATTCTTTGGTTAAAAGACGTTTTTCTTTAGAGTCAATAAGGGTTAAATCAATCTTTTCTTAGTCTTTACAATACAAGACTTTACCTGAATCAGGTTTTTGCAATTGTAAAATAACTTGTCCTAAAGTGGAATTGCCTGAACCAGAACTAACGACGATTGATAAAGCTTCTCCTTTGAAAATAGATAAATTAATATTATT
>NZ_AKIK01000052.1:0-11652 GCF_000309465.1 Poinsettia branch-inducing phytoplasma str. JR1 | reverse complement strand
AAAATTATAATTGTTAATTTCTCTTGTCTAATTTAATTTTAATTGATTGATTCATTTTTTTATTAAATAGAAAAATTATTATTAATAGAAATAGAGGAAAAAAATAAATGAGTATATTATTCACAGATTTAAATTTATTGCCACAAACAGAAAAAGCTTTAGAAGAGTTAAATTTTTCAATTCCTACATCAGTTCAAGCTATGGCAATACCAGAAATGATACAAGGACATGACATTATTGTTCAATCTCAAACCGGAACAGGGAAAACTTTCGCTTTCGGCATCCCTACCATTGAAAAAATAGATCCAAAATTAGCTAAAACACAATCTTTAATATTGTGCCCTACAAGAGAGTTAGCTTTACAAGTTTCTCAAGAAATTAAAAAATTATTAAAATTTCACAGAGAAATTAGAACAGCAGTAGTTTACGGTGGAGAATCTTACATTAAACAATTCCATCAACTTGATTTAAATCCGCAAATTATTATCGCTACTCCAGGTAGAATGATCGATCTTTTAGATAGAAAAAAAGTTGATTTATCAGCAGTTAAAATTTTAACTCTTGATGAAGCTGATGAAATGTTAAAAATGGGTTTTCAAGATGCTTTAGAAACTATTTTAAGTCAAATTCCTAAAGAAAAACAAACAGCTTTATTTTCAGCTACTTTGCCTTTTTCCATTAAGAAAATAGCTTCTAAATACCAAAATAACCCTAAAGTATTAAAAGTTTTACAACAAAATATCGCTGTTAAATCGATTGAACAATTTTATTATATTGTTAAACATTTTGACAAAAGCAAACTTTTAGTTCGCCTTTTAGATCAAAAAAATCCTGAATCAGTAATTATTTTTGCTAATACGAAAAAAGATGTTGATAATATCCTATCTTACTTACAAGAAAGAGATTTTTTAGCTGACGCTATTCACGGCGATTTAAAACAAAACCAAAGACAACACGTAATGAATAATTTCCGTAAAAAAAATATTAAAATCTTGGTCGCTACCGATGTGGCAGCTAGAGGATTAGATATCGATGACATTAAAATGGTTATTAACTTTGATTTACCGCATGAAGACGAAGTATACGTACACAGAATCGGTAGAACTGGTAGAGCCGGTAAAAAAGGCGTTGCTTACAGTTTAATCAGCGTTCAACAAGTTTCTCAATTGAAAAAATTAGAAAATTATTTAAAAGAAAAAATAACTGCTGTTACTATCCCTTCAATAGAAGAAATTAAAAAAGAACAAAATAAATTATTTGAAACTAAAATTGTTGAATTAATAGAACAAAATCCAGAAGAAAACAATAAAGCAACAACCTTAACAGAAGCTTTATTAGAAAAATTCGATGACAAAACAATTATTAACAATTTATTAAGTCACTTAATGCCTAAGAGTAAAAAATATGAAGAAATAGCTGAACCAAAATCATTCGGTGGCTCTTCACGTTACCAAAACACTCGTAACAATTACAGAAATAACAACTTTAGCAGATTCAACAATTCTAACAGTTATGGTTCCGACAACAGAAGAGAAAATTACGGCAGAAGAAGCAATTCTAACTTCTCCAATAATAATAACAAATTTGGTAGATTTGGCGGCAGAGACCAAATGACCGAATTAACTATTAATTTAGGCAGAGAAGACGGAATTAATCCACCAGTATTTTTAAAAATTTTAAGCGATAAATTTAACGTTTATGGCAAAAATATCGGAAACATCAAACATCTTTCTAATAAAACTGTTTTTGAAATTGCTGATCGTTTTGTTAAACAAGTTCAATCTAAAGACAATGTTTATTACGAGAAAAAACTTTTACAAATTCAATCTAGATAATAATAAAGTCTTTTCTAATTTACTATAAAAGATTTTATTTTATCGCAAAATTTAAACCAATTTGTTATAAAAAAAACAAATTGGTTTTTTTATTTCATTAAGGGGGGATTTTTTTCGCTCTTTTGATTTATTTATCAAAAGAAGGTTAAAAAAAGATTTTTATCTAAAACAAAAAAAGACAAAACTTGGAATTAATCGAAAGTTTTGTCTTTTTATTATAAAGATATCTAATGTGATTTTGTTTAGTTTTAATGGATTTTTATTGTTGAGATTTTTTGACTATTTTTTATTGACTAATAAATCATTCATATCTTTTTCGTAAATTTTTCTCTCTTTGTAAAGTTTGTTTATGACATTTAACAATTTATCGTTTAAAGTGAAAGTTTTTCTAGTTATTTGTTCAGTTAAGTCTTGCCCCTTACCTTTTATTAAAGATTCGGAAGACGATATAGAACTTTCAAACAATTTTAAAGCTTTGTCATAAGAATGATTCACTATTTGTTGAATCAATTTTTGCGTTTCAGGCTCCATTTTAGAATTAAAAACCATTAAAGGTATTTTATTGCTAGAACTTAAAGCATTAGAATCAGGTAACATTCCGTATTTCGTCACCATTTGAGATGCTAATGAATAAGCTTTTTTATAATCATCGCTAGCTCCTACGCTAAACTGTCCGTCTCCGTAAAAAAATTCTTCTGCAATTCTTCCTCCTAATGAGATTTGAATGCTTTTTTCTAAATCTTTTTTAGTAGGTAAATTACTCGCTTTATTAGGCAAAAACAAAGTATAACCACCAGCTTGTCCTCTAGGTTCGATCGTTACACGAACAACTTTATGGTCTAATTTATGAGCTAATATAGCATGTCCCATTTCATGAATAGCAACTCTTACTTTATCTTCGTCGTTTAATTCATTTGTAGAAATAGGACCTAAAAGAACTTCGTCCATTAAATTATATATTTCTTCATTAGTAACTTTTGAAGATGTAGTTTTTTTCTTTTCAAGTTCTTTAGCTTTTTTAGCTAGTGAATCAATTTGAGCCGCACTGAAACCGAATTGATGAATTGTTTTGGCAATTTCTTGAATTCTTTGATCTAGACTTCCTTTGTTTTCTTGGGAAAACATTTTCAAACCAGATCTTTTCAAACTACCTTCTAATAATTTTTCAGTAGTTTTTAAATTCGGCAAACCCATATATATGTGTTTGCCTAAGCGACCTTGTCTGGTTAAAGCATCGTCTAAAAGGTCAAATCTATTAGTCGCCCCAATAATAATGGCTTGCGGTTCATTTTTATTTTGATTAAAACCGTCTAAATTGGCTAATAAAGCGTTTAAAGTAGATTCATGTTCTGAATGGTTATTATCATCGCTTTTACTTCTTGCTCTACCGATGGTTTCTATTTCATCAATAAAAATAAAATAAGCGTTCTTATTGTCTTTGGTCGCTTTTTCTTTCGCCGTTTTAAAAAGATTTCTGATTCGAGAAGCTCCTACGCCAACGTATTTTTCGACAAAATCTGAACCAGTTGCGGAATAAACAGGACTTATACCTTTCAGCTCTCCTGCTAAAGTTTTTGCCAAAAAAGTCTTACCTGTTCCTGGCGGTCCATAAAGTATAACTCCTCTTTCTACTTCGCCTTTTTTAGGATTTTGAGCATATTCCACTAATTTTTTTAATTCGTTTTTTTCGTTTGCATAACCATAAAAATCTTCAAATGTTTTATCATAAGTTTTGATCAATTTATCTTTAGCCCATGAATTTTCTTCTTTATTCGCCGCAGCATCATCGCCTGACATTGCTTTTGTTATTAAGTAAAAAACACCGATAATTAACAAAACATTCAATAAGATGCTAGTAATATTTTTGATAATGTTGAGCCAATCTTTCTTTTTATGAGGATTTTTGTTAGAATTTTTTTGATCAAAATGCAAAAACTCATCAAAATTGTTAAAATTTTGTGTCATAAATATAATAAATTCCTTTTAAATTTTATTGTTTAACAAAAAAATTGTGTTACTGTTTTAATTTTTCTAAATATTAATTTCTTCTTGGAAACATTTTTTTAATAAAGTCTAAAATATTTTAACAAAAAAATTTAATAATTTATGAATTAATAACAATATAATAACATATTTTAACCGATTATCAAACAATATCATTGAAGAAATTTATTTATTTTTATTTAAAAAAAGAGCCGTTATCTCTCAAAGAGAAACGGCCAGGAAAAATATTTTTTTACAATTAATAGCGACGTTTTTGATTTTTATTCGCAGAATTAATTAAAACATATAACATCATTAAAGTTAAAAAGATAATATAAAAATTATTTTTAATCCAAACATACATTTCAAAAGAATGAGTATTTTTAATACGATAATTTTTTATAAAATCATATATTTCTTGTTGAATTTTCTTTTCGGTAACATCTGGTTGTTGTGATTCTTTTTGCGCTACTAAAAAAGCCCCTTTAGAAATTAATTCGATGGTTTCGGTGTTAGGTTGTTCTTCTAAAATATGATCGATTAAAATGTATTTATGCACCGTTGCAGATACTTTTTCTTTTAACCTTTCTTCAAAATTATTTTCATATGTATTTATTTCTTGTTGCAAAATATCCACTATTTCTTCTAAAGAAAAATTGGTAAAAAATAAATTTTTCTTAACTTTATTTTGCAGAAGCGTTATTAAAGAATTTTTTTCATACTCCACTATCTCAATATGCAATTTAGGGTATATTGTTTGCCATATTTGATAAAAAAGTCTATCTATTAATAAAGCGGAATTCTCTTTAATATTGGCTTTGATTTCGTCTAAAGAAATATGGTTTTTTCTTTTCATTAAATTCACTAATTCGTTATAAACTTCTTTTTTTAAATCTATTTGAAACTGCTTGATCTGTTGAGAAGTGAAAAGCATATTATTTAATTTTAATTCTTCAATAATGCGGTCTATTTGTTGCTCTAATATTTGTTTTTTGTTAACTTCTAAATAAGTTTTAGTTTCTGACAGGAGTGCGAATTGCAGTTTCTCTAAAGTCAAAATATGAGGAGACAATATTAAAAAATCCAATTTATCAGCAATTATTTTTTTAATTTCTAATTTATCTTTTTCTTCGATTAAAAGATTTTGAGCTACTATTTGACTAAAAACATTATTTATTAAAGGTTGTTTAATGTTTTCATCTAAAAATTTCAAAATAAATTGTTCTATTTCTGCTTCGTTATTATCTATTTCTCTAGCTTTTTGTAAGATTTGTGTTTGAAAAAAAGCATCACCTCTTAAAAAAGGATATTTATAGCAAAATTTATCTATTAACATGTGTGCTGTTTGTTGATTGATTTTTAATTTTTCATAGTCCCAAATTAAATAAATCTGATGAACTTTTTTCATGCCCGTTTTTAAAATTTCTTCTAAACTATCAATTTTTTGAATTTCTGAACGTCTTTTGGTGGAGTCTGTATTTTCTTTATCTTCGAAATAAACACCTAATAAACCTTCTGGTAAAGGGTTTTCATCATTATATGTTTTTTTGATTTTGTCTTTATCATCTGAAAAGGAAATACTGTCTATTTCGTCGCTTAGATATTTATTATAACCGGCTTTTTGATGTTTTTGATAATGATTATTGATTAAATCAAAATATTTCTTTTCAGAAAAGGATAAAAAACTATCTTTGAAAAGGTGTTTCAAAGGAACGTTTTTATATTCTTTCATTGTCGATAAAAAAGCCATATCAGGTTTGTCATGGGTATGTTTCTCCCAATCTACTAAAGTTTCTGATTGTGAAATTCTATCGAAAGCTAATTGTAAATCAATAGGCAAAATGTTTAAATGGCGATGCATTTCAATAGCTATCCCTGCTGCTTGATCTAAAATTTCAATAATTTTTCTTGGTGATTTTAAAAAATGATTATCGAATTTACAAATCTGTTCTATAATTTTGTCTAAATATTTATAAGCACGAACATCTAATTTATAATTTTTAGAAATCATTTTAACAAAAGTTTTCAACTCTTCTTCTTTCCAATAATTTATTTCAATCAGTTTATTAAAACGACTTAAAACGGCGATATCTATTTCATCTTTAAAGTTAGTGGCCGCTATAATAAAAACAGTTTTATCAGGATCTGTATAAATACCCTCGATTTGGGATAAAAAAGAGGAAATCATATTCCCATGGTCTGAAGTTAAACCATTAGCATTGCGTTTTCTAAAAATACTTTCACACTCATCGATAAAAATGATACATGGAGAATGTTTGCGTGCTTCTTCGAAAAGATTTTCTATAATTCTCGGTCCTTCTCCTACATAACTTCGGGAAAAATCTGCAGAAGTAACAGCGTAAAAAGGTAAGCCTGATTCTTTGGCAAAAGCTTCGGCTAAATATGTTTTACCTGTACCTGGCGATCCGTACAACAAAACTCCTCTAGGTTGTTTTTTAACGCCCATTTTTTTATATTCTTCAGGATTCTTTAAATAAGATAAACTTTCTAAAAGTTGCTCTTTTTCTTTTTCCATTCCGATAACATCTTTAAAACTGTGTAAACGAGTAGTATCTTTTAAAAATCTAGCAGCTGCTGTTTCTGTTTGTGTTAATTTAATTCTTTCTTTGGCTTCATCTTTTAATTCTTTTTTTGTTAATTCAAGTATTTCTTGATATTTGCCCAAAATAAATTGGTCGCTTTTTTCTTTTTGTTGTTGTGAATTTTCAATGATGGTTTTTAATTTATCTAAAGTATTATCATAAAATTCATTCAAATATTTAAATTCTTGATCGTTTTTTTTTAACTTTTTTTCTTGTTCTTGAATGTTAAAATAAGCAGTTCTTAATTGTTCTTTAGTTTTGTCTAGTTGTGATTGATTATCTTTTAAAATATTTTTTTGATGATTAATGATTATTTGCAAAGATTGTTTCTCTTTTTTACTTAAAGTTTGAAGAATTTGAATTTCTGTTTCTTTTAGTAATAATTCTTCTTCTAAGTTATTTTTATCTTTTTGCAATTTTTGGATGAATTGTCCTTGTTGTTTTAAGTCTTTTTTTTGAGCTGCAATATCGCTCATTAAAGTTTGTATTTCTGCATTTAATTTATTTTTTTCTCTTTCTAAAAGATTCTTTTGTTTTTCTCCATCTCTTAATTGGTTTTGCTTTCGTTCTAATTCAATATTTTTGTTTTGAATTTCTTCTGATTTTTGATCTATTTTAGCAATTTGTTCTATAATTTGTTTTTTTAATTCATCAATATCAATTTGTCTTTGATCTAATTGTTGTTGATAATTTTGGATGGTTTTTTTAAGTTTTTCTATCTCTTTTTGAGATGAATCTAATTTATCTTTAGTTTGGTTTAATTGATTTTGATTTTCTTGTAAAAGAATTTTTTGATGATTAATTGACTCTTGTAAAGATTGTTTTTCTTGTTGGCTTAAACTTTGCAGAGTTTTAATTTCTTGTTCTTTGGAAGATAAAAGGTTTTCCAAAGTAGTTTTATCTGTTTGTAATTTTTCTATGGATGCTTCTTGTTGAGATAACTTATTTTTAAAAGAATCAATATCACTAATTAAATCCTTGATTTCGTTTTTTAAGCGATGTTTATCCTCTTCTAAAAGATTATTTTCTTTTTCTCCTTGGACTAATCGTTCTTGTTTGTTTTCTAACTCTTGGACTTTTTGTTTAATTATTTCATTATTTACATCGATTTCTTGATTTTTGGCCTTTATTGTATTTTGTAAGGTTATAATGTCTTCTTGTTGTTGGTCTAATTGTTGTTGATAATCTTGGATGGTTTTTTTAAGCTTGTCTATTTCTTTTTGTGAAGTATCTAATAGATATTGAATGTCGTTTAATTGGTTTTGATTTTCTGCTAAAAGATTTTTTTGATGATCAATTGAATCTTGTAAAGATTGTTTTTCTTGTTGGCTTAAACTTTGCAGAGTTTGAATTTCTTCTTCTTTAAATAACAATTGTCTCTCTAAAAACGCTTTATCTGTTTGCAACTCTTGAATAGAATTTTTTTGTTGCGATAGCGTTTCTCTTTGAGAATTGATATCACCGATTAAATCGTTTATTTCATTAGTTAAACGGTTTTTTTCTTCTTCTAAAAGAGTGTTTTTTTGTTCTTTTTGGGCTAATTCAGCTTGTTTATCCTCTAAAGCTTGCACTTTTTGTTGAATTATTGTATTATTACGTTGAATTTCTTCACTTTTATCCTTTATTTGGTTTTTTAAGGCAACAATAGCTTCTTCTTTTTGTGCAATTTGTTTTTTATATTTTTTAATTATTGCATTAAGTTTTTCAATCTTTTTTTGGGCAGAACTTAATTGTTCTCGCATTTCGTCTAATTGTTTTTGATTGTCCACTAAAATACTTTTTTGATAATCAATAGTCCCTATTAACATTTGTTTTTCGTATTGGCTTAAAGTTTGATGGGATTCGATTTCTTGTTTTTTGGATAACAACTGATTTTCTAAAGCTGTCTTATTGTTTTGCAGTTGTTGCACGATCAATGATTGTTGTAATAACAATTCCCTTTGAACATCAATATTACGGTTCAAATCTTTTATTTCTTTATTTAAGCGATTTTTATCCTCTTCTAAAAGATTATTTTCTTTTTCTCTTTGGTTTAATTCCGTTTTTTTAACGTCTAATTCGTGTATTTTTTGTTGGATTAATTTATCTTTGGCGGTAATATCGTTTTTTTGATTAAAAATTTGCATTCTTAAAGACAGGATGTCTTCTTTATGTTTATCCAACTTATTTTGTTGTTCTTGCATTAACAAATTAAGCCTTTCAACAGTTGTTTGAGTTAAACTCAATTGTTCTTGCGTTTCATCTAATTTTTTTTGTTTGCCTTTTAAAAGGTTTTGTTGGGTTTCGATAAAGGACAATAAACTTTGTTTTTCTTCATTTTGTAATTTTTGTTGAGATTGGATTGCACTAATTTCTTCCGTTAACATTTGCTCTATGCCTGTTTTTTCTCTTTGAAGAGAAACGATCTCTTGTTGTTGAGAAAATAAAATATTTTCTTGTCCTCTGATATTTTGAATTAATTGATCAATTCTTTTTATTAATTGATTTTTTTCTTGCTCATTGGAAAGATTGTTTTGATTTGCCAGGAAAAATTGTTCTTTAACCGCTTTTAGTTCTCTTATTTTGTCGTCCATATCTTTTGATTGTCGTTTAATAAAGATATTTTGTTGGTGTATTTTAGTTTCTAAACGATCTATTTCATGGCGTTGTTGATTGATGATTACTTGTTTTTGTGTATATAAATCTTGATATTTCTTATCGGGATAGAATTAATGCGTTTTACCGTTTAAAATGGGTTTATTACACTAAGCCCCCCACACCACCGTACAAGCAAGTTTCCAAGCATACGGCGGTTAAAATAGTGTGTTAATATTGATTTCTCTTAAAAAAATAGGAATCATTTATAAGTTTAAATGTTTTTTTAAAAAAAATTAATATAGCCTTGCTATTTTTTCATCTTTTGCCTTGTAAGGGTCGTTATCCCTCTCCTTGGTGAGTCAGTATATTGATGCATTTCAGCATTAATTGTCAATTTCTCACGACTACTATGATTCTGCTTCTCCCTTGACAACAACCTTAACAACTATCAAGTTGAAAAAGGGTTCTGTTTTAGGGAAATAGAAGTTACTCTAAATATCTACGTAATCAATTTAGGCGAGCTGACCTGAGAAATTATATCTTATCTGGCATAAAATATTTTCTGACAGGTAGGTTTGAGGTGGGAATTAACTCCATCATCTAGAACGATGACAATGATTTTAACATACGAATTAAAATACGTTAAAAGACCTCAAAATTGTTGATATAAACGAAAATAAAGATATTTTTATCTAACAAGTTATGATTTGTAACCCTTTTGGTTGCTCTTAGCTCCTTTTCAGAAGTTATCCGTGTTGATCGTTTGCTCTTGCGTCTTCTTGTTGGATTAAAGGATAACCCTCATTTACGCTTTTATTTTCTGCTGTAATTTATAATTCTTTCGTTTTATAAACCGAAAATATGAGTTAGACCATCATTGCAGGTCCAGCATTTCGTTATTTATGCTGATATTTAGGCATCTTTCTCGCCCTAATTCTTCTTTTAAACTGTTCATTTCTTGTTGAATAAATTGTATTTGTGGTTGTAAATTGTTTTTATAACTTTCGCTATTTTGAAAGAGAGGATTTGAATTTATGATTTTCATTTCTTCTTCCAAAAGCATCGCTTGAAGTAATTTGTCAATTAAAAATTGAATATGTTTTTTAGAAACAAAGATCATATTAGCTGGTTGCCAATTGCGCCAAAAAGAACCTTTGTCGCCTTGAAAATTGTTTTTTTTATGTTGTAAATATATTTGATAATTTTGTAAATCATTGGCGTTTCCGACAAATACAAAAAGGTATTCGTTAGGGTCAAAAACGGTCGTAGCAATTGTATTACTAAACTCTTCTACAATGTTATATTTTTCTAAGGTTTGATACAGAAAATCAATGTTTTCCTTGTCTTTTTCCTGAAAATTATAATATTCCTTGTCTATTTCTGCGAAAATCATTTTAACAACATGTTCTAATAAACGTTGGCAAAAAGCTGCGTCTTTTATGATCGGCAACATTGTTTTAATTTTTTCTATAGAAGGGTAAAGAATAGGGGAAACTGTTTTTTTCGTTTCTGGTTGTTTATTACGATAAGGAGTGATTCCGTATATAGGACTTATTAATGAAAAGGTTAGAAAGATGACAAAATATTTCCAAACCTTTTTTCCTTGAATTGACATATTTTTTGTTAATGCTTTCTAATTAAAATTAATATCCTCTAAAAATGAAAATATTATTTTTGCAATTGTCTCTTTAATGGGTTGTATAAAACAATAGATATGTAGTAAAAAACTATAAAAATACATTTTATTGATTTTGTGAGAAAGTTGTTTCATTTATAGAATAAAAAAAGTTTCTGGATTACAAAAAAATTAATTCGCCCCTCTTTGAGGGGAATAATATTTTAATTCAGTTAGGACAAATTTGATATATATATTTTCATACCTTTCTAATAAAAATATTTACATAGCATTATAATTATATCATTAAATAATATAAAAATATCTGATATGATTTATAAAAAAAAAGACCTTTTAATAAGGTCTTTTTTTAATGATAAAATGTTTATTATTGCGTTTTTTCTTGCTGTATTGTCATTTCTTCTTGAATTTTATCTTCTACTTCGGATAAGTCGGAATTTTTTTCTATAATGCCGGTTTGTTTATCTTTTTTATCATTTTTTTCGGATTTCTTTCCGAAGATACTACTCCATTTTTTATTTTTTTTAGTTTTTTCTTTAGATTCTGTGATTTCTTTTACTTCTTCATCAGAATTTAACGTTGTATCTTTTGTATTTAACTTTTCATTTTGAATTTCTTCAATGATAAATGTTTCTTGTTTCTCTTCTTCTTTTGTTAAGTTATTTTCATCTAATTTTTCTTGAAATTTATTGTCTAAAGTATCGTTAAAATCTGTTGATTCGGCATACTCGTCTAAATGGACTTGTTCATAAGAAACCAATTTATCTGTCGAAAGAGCGATTTTTTGCTCTTTATTGTAAAAAAAAACTAAAATAAATAATGAAAAATAATAAAAGAACGAGTAAAGGGACAATTAAAAATATTTTTAAAATGTTGTTTGAATCGTTTGTGTTTCTAATAATCTTTCCTCTTGTTTACATTTAATTGTTTAATTGTTTGAATTTTAATTTAATTTTTGAATTTGAATTTTTATTTTAATTATTAGGATAAAAGGTAGAAAAAAATATTTATTAATATT
>NZ_AKIK01000053.1:0-2583 GCF_000309465.1 Poinsettia branch-inducing phytoplasma str. JR1 | reverse complement strand
TATTTATTGAATTATCAAATCAAAGGAAGAATCATAATTTAAAAAACAAAATGAATACCAATCAATTAATAGAAAAAAAGAAACTTAATTTTTTAAATATGTTAAAAAACCCTAAAGGGGAAAAATTATTTTATTTTGTTTTATTTATAACTTTATTTACAATCTTGGCAGATATAATAACTTTTTTTATTTTTTCTAAACAAGAAAAGGGAATTTTTTTTTGTAAAGAAGTTTTTTTCAGATATTTAAAATATTTTACTTTTCAAATGAATATTGCTGTTTTATTAATTTTATTATCTTTTTTTCTTAAAATTAAAAATAAAAAAATTCATTCTTTATTGATAATTATTATTATGGTAGATGCTTTATTAACTTCTTTTATTTACAATCTTTTCCTTCATCCAATTTGGATGCCTGAAAGCAGTGATTTTGTTCAAATTATAAGAAATAATAATTTAGAAGATAGAATTTGGTGTGCTTTAAGTATTTCACAACATTTTTTAATACCTTTTTCTTATTTCGTTCTTTTTTTCTTTTTTGTTCCAGTTAATTTTAATAATTTTAGAAAAATATTTTTAACTTTTATTCACCCTATTTTATTTCTATCTTTTTATTATTTGTTGTTATTCTCTCCTAAAGGTTATCGTAATTGTGAAAAAGGAGGAAATAAATGTTTTTTTCCTTATCCTAATATTCAATGTCATAAACAGCATTTTTATCAAGGCAAAGAAATTAATAAATTATTTGGTGAACCATTATTCGATATGAGAAATATTGGAGGAAAAACAGCTGTTTTTTTTAGAATACTGATTTTAACTTTTTTCTTTTCTTTTCTTTTTTTCTTTGTTCTATATTTTAAGAATAAATTTAATGATAAAAAAATCTTTTTAAAAGGTAATATAATTATATACGATTAAAAAAATAATTAAATTTAAAAAAAAGGTTGATAAAAATGTCAATTGCAAAAAAAAGATTAGTGACGGGAATAAAGCCAACTGGAGATTTAACTTTAGGTAATTATTTAGGAGTCGTTAAACCGTTAGTTAATTTTCAAAAAAAATTTAATCAAGAATATGATCTTTATGTTTTTATTGCTGATTTACATGCTTTAACAAAATTTCAAGAACCAACATTATTAAAAAAAAGAATTAAAAATATCGCGGCTCTTTATTTAGCTTCAGGTTTAGAACCTTCTCAGGTTAATTTATTTGTTCAATCAGAAGTTGTTCAACATACTTATTTGAGTTATATAATGGAGTCTAATTCTTATTTAGGCGAATTAAACCGAATGATCCAATTTAAAGAACAGAAAAAAAATAATTCTAGTCAAAACATAAGAACTTCTTATTATACTTATCCTCTTTTAATGGCTTCAGATATTTTACTTTATGACGCTAATGTGGTTCCGGTTGGTCAAGATCAAAAACAACATTTAGAATTGACTCGCGATTTAGCTGATCGTTTTAATAGTTTGTACGGAGAAACTTTTGTTATTCCTGAATTTTTAAAAATGGGTCATACAATTAAATCTTTGACCGAACCAACTAAAAAAATGAGCAAAAGTTTTCAATTGGATCCGCAAAATGATAAAGGTTGTATTTTTATTTCAGAAGAATTGAAAGTTATTAGACAAAAAATTATGAGATCTGTAACCGATTCGGATAAAAAAATTTATTATGATATAGAAAAAAAACCAGGAATTTCAAACCTTTTAACCATTTATTCAGCTTTAAAAGATTTATCAATGGAAGAAACTGAAAAATATTTTTTAAATTCTTCTTATCAAATTTTAAAAGAAAAAGTTTCCGATGTAGTGGTGAAAACAATTGATGAAATTCAAAAGAAATTTTCTTTTTATAATAAAAACTCTATTTTATATGAAATTTTTGAAAAAGGAGCAAAAAACTCCAGTTTTATTGCAGAAAAAAAAATAAAAAAAGTTAAGAAAAAATTAGGTATTGGATGGCAATAATAAAAATTTTGAAAAAATCTTATACCTTCAGAAGGTAGGGGGGTATTTTTTTAAATGAATGATTTAGAAAAAAAAACACAAAAAATGAAAGAAACAAACATATGGAAAATTATTTTATTTTCTTCTTTTCCTATGATGATTTATTTAGTTTTTAACAATATTTCTAATAATATTGATTTATTTTTCTTAAAAAATAAATTTGGTTTAAAAGAAATAAGTATGTTTTCGCAAATTAATGGAGCTAAAAAAATAATTTTTATTTTTGTTTTTTCCATTAGTATTGCCGGAATTTCTTTAATAGCCAGGGAATATAGTTTAAAAAATTTTGAAAAAATGCATAAATTATCTAATTTTTTTTTAGTATTTTCTTTTTTCTTTGTAATTTTTGTTTTAAGTTTTTTCATACATTTCAGAGCACCTTTTTTAAAATTATTAAATATTAATGAAGACTTTATTAAAAATGAATACGGAAAAAGTTATTTTTTACTTTCTTTATCTTCTTTATTTTTTGTCACCATTAATATGATTATTTTAGGTTTTGAAAGAATTCAAAAACATAATTCTAAAGTTTTCTTTTTAAATTTATTTAATTTTTTTCTAAAAATATTTAT
>NZ_AKIK01000054.1:0-1690 GCF_000309465.1 Poinsettia branch-inducing phytoplasma str. JR1 | reverse complement strand
AATAGGTTTTGGATAAATATATGAATGATTGATTAAATTTTCTTGAAAATATTGAATGCTTAAAACCATAGTATTTCTTATAAACTTTGGAGTTAAGTAATTTATAGTTCTAAAATTTTTCATTTCTTCTGTTAAAGGTAATCTTGCTAATCTAGCATAATCCATTCCTACTGGAATATTTGGCATATTTTTTATTGCTTCTTCTTCGATAAATCCATTTACAGACTCTATTATTTTCGTTGGAGCGCCACTATTAATTATACCTTCCAAATCATTATATTTATAAACATAACAATTATTTATCATTCCGCCCAAACTATGTCCTAATGAAAAATTTTTTAAATTATTTTTTTGTTTTAAAAAATTAATTATTAAATGTAAGTCGTCTAAAAAAGTATGAAAATTATCAATATCCGCTACATTATGAGAATTATTTCTACTTTGACCATGACTTCTAATGTCATAAAGTAAAACATTAAAATTTTTATTATTTAAAAAAATCGATAATCTTTCATATTCTTTTGAACTCTCGGCAATTCCATGTGTAACAACTATATTAGCTTTAGCGTTCGGAACTTCTTTAAAATCTGTATAAATACCTTCATGTTTTTCTAACAAAGGGTAAGCATAAATTTTTTGTTTCAAAATTGCAAAGATTAAAAAAAATAATACAAGTGAAAAATATTTATTTTTTGTAATAAATAAGTTTTTTAACTTAAACATTAATTAAAGCTCCTTTATTTTATCCCTCAGCTGAGGTGATTTCGTAGAGGGAGTCAAGGGATGGTTGGAATTTAGAAGTTATAGCAGATTTTTTAAGCTCTTCTAAACTTTTTTTCAAATCTTTTTCTAAATCTTTTTTATAGTTTTCGGCACGTGATAACATGCCTTCGTACATTGTTTGGTCGGATTCTAATTTACCGATTTGGACTTTGATTTTTCCTATTTGTCCGACTAATTCGCTTCTTTCGGTTTTTAATTGGTCAATTGCTTTATCAATTTGAGTTAATTCATTATTTTTATAAGTGGTTTTACCTTGTTTTTGAAGTTCTGCTTGCTTATTTTGTTTTTCTGATCTTAATTTATCTATTTCTTTGTTTTTAGTTTCTAATTCTTCTTCTTTTTGTTGTTTTTGTTCTTGTAATGATGGGAATTGATTTACTACTGAATCTCTTTGGGATTTTAAATCATCACATTCTTTTTGTTTTTTGGCTATTTTAGGTTGAGATTTATTTTTATTACGTTCTATATTATTAATTAATTTTTGTTTTATATCATTAATTTTAGTTATTTCTTCTTGAGAAAGATCACTTAGCGATAAAACTGCGTTCGGATCTTCTGATAAGATATAATTTTTGATTTGATCATAATTTGCTTGAGTTATTTTTATTTTAGGTTTTGAATTTTCACTTTCGTGTTCAGTTTTTAATGGATGATTTGATTCTTGATTGTATTCTGATTCTTCATGATAATTTGATAATGATTCGGATTCTTGATTATTATTATTTGATGATTGTTCGAAATTAGGTAATGGATTTTGTTTATCTTGATTTTTTCTACTCAAAATAAATCCAATAATTAAAAAAATCACAACCGTTCCTAAAATAATAATAGCTTCTTTATATTTTTTAAAAAAGTTCATTTTTTTAATATCCTTTCAGATAATAGTAATAATTGATATTATCTTTTA